>NZ_JAAMFG010000020.1 GCF_011064545.1 Wenzhouxiangella sp. XN24 | reverse complement strand
CCGTGGGCGAGCTGGTTGGCCTGCCTGGCGTTGTCGGCGTTCTGCTTGACGGTGGAGGTGAGCTCTTCCATGGAGGAGGCGGTCTCTTCGAGAGAAGAGGCCTGTTCCTCGGTGCGCTGGGAGAGGTTGGTGTTGCCGGCGGCGATCTCCTTGGCGGCGGTGTTGATCGCATCTGCCGAGCCCTTGATGCCGGAGATCAGGCTGTTGAGCTTGTCGATGGAGTCATCGACGGCTTCCTG
>NZ_JAAMFG010000019.1 GCF_011064545.1 Wenzhouxiangella sp. XN24 | reverse complement strand
TGGTAGTTGCCCTGGATCTTCTGGGTCAGGTCGCCTTCACTCAGCGCCACCATGACGCGCTTGACCTCGTTGACCGGGACCACGACCGCGTCGAGAGTGGCGTTCACGCCTTCGACGATCTTCCTGAAGTCGCCCTCATGACGCTTGGCGTCGGCCCGGGTGGCGAGCTGGCCCGCCAGGGCCGCGTCGGAGAGCATGTTGGCGTCTTTCACCAGCCTGTTGACGGCATCGATGCAGGTGTTGAGGTTTTTCTTCAGGGCATTGAAGTCGCCCTTGTACTCGTCGGTGATCTTCTCGGGGATGTCGCCATTGGAGATGCGGTCGACGTAACCGGCCGCCACGTTCAACGGACCGATGACGGCGTCCAGCGTGGCGTTGACGCCCTCGACGATCTCACGGTACTCGCCTTCGTGGCGAGCCGCGTCCGCGCGCGTTGCCAGTTCTCCAGCGGCTGCTGCATCGACGAGCTTCCGCGTGTCGAGCGCCATCTGGTGCACGCTTTCCTGCGCGGCGCTAAGGGCTGCAAGCAGGCTGTCCGCGTCACCGTCGCGTACAGCGACTTTCTCGTCGAGTTCTCCGGCCGCGATCTGGCGTGCCACCCTGGCGGCATATTCGGGTTCGCCACCGAGCTGGATCGTGATGCTGCGCGCCACCCGCCAGGCGAGCACCAGGAGGGCCGCCATCAGGAGTAACTGGATTACCGCCTGGTCCGACAAGTGGCTCATGAACGCTTGATCGATATCGTCCACATAGACGCCGGTGCCTATGACCCAGTTCCAGGGCTCGTAGAAGGCCACGAAAGAGATTTTCGGTTGAGGTTCCTCGTAGCCCGGTTTCGGCCACATGTACTCGACGATCCCTGCGCCGTCTCGTTTCGCGACCTCGACGAATTCGCGGAAAACGTACTTGCCGTTGGGGTCCTGGTTGTTGCTGAGGTCCTGGCCTTCGAGTTCGGGTCGGGCGGGGTGCATGACCATGACCGGCCGGGTGTCATTGATCCAGAAGTATTCGGCGCCCTTGTAACGCAGGTCCCTGACAGCCGCCTTGGCCGCTTCCTGGGCCTCGTTCCGCGTCATGCGGCCGGATTCCTCCAGCGCATGAAAGTGCGCGATCACGCCGCGGCCGATTTCACCCAGGCTTTGCACGGCTTCGCGGTGGCCCGCTTCGAGTTGCCCGCGATAGCTGTGCAGCGCGACGGCCGAGAGCAGGAGAATACCGAGTTGCACGGTGACCAGTACCAGCACCTGGCGCTTCATCACCGACATGGATCTGAGTGAGAATTGCATCGTCGGTATTCCTTTCCTTCCGGGCTCCTGAGAGCTGGGACGAGCCTCGCGATCTCTTGTCGCCAGGCTCGTCTTTCGCTCAGAACTCCGTCCACTCGTCGCCGTCGGTACCGGCGACTGCGGGTTTGGGTGCCTTGCGGGCCGGGGCCTTGGGCATGCCGCCGTTGGCCTTGGCGGCGGGTGCCTTGGCGGCCGGCGCCTTGGCCGGCGTGCTGCGCGGTGCGGTGATGCCGGAGGTCTTGGCGTCGTCGATGCGGAACACGGAGACAGCCTGGGCGAGGCCATGGGCCTGGTCTTCGAGGGAGGAGGCGGCGGCCGCCGATTCCTCGACGAGCGCGGCGTTCTGCTGGGTGACCTCGTCCATCTGGGTGACGGCGGTGGACACCTGCTC
>NZ_JAAMFG010000018.1 GCF_011064545.1 Wenzhouxiangella sp. XN24 | reverse complement strand
TCGGTGACCCGCTTCACGGCGGAGACGATCTCCTCCATGGTGGCGCCGGCCTGCTCGACGAGCTTGGAGCCACCCTCGACGGTGTCGACGGAGTCATTGATCAGCGTCTTGATCTCCTTGGCGGCCGCGGCGGAGCGCTGTGCCAGGGTCCGGACCTCACCGGCGACCACGGCGAAGCCGCGCCCCTGCTCCCCGGCCCGGGCGGCCTCGACGGCGGCATTGAGGGCGAGGATGTTGGTCTGGAAGGCGATGCCGTCGATGACCTGGATGATGTCGGCGATCTTCTTGGAGCTCTCGGTGATCGCTCCCATGGTGACGACGACTTCGCGCACCTTGTCGCCGCCCTTGGTGGCGACGTCCGAAGCCCCGTGGGCGAGCTGGTTGGCTTGGCGGGCGTTGTCGGCGTTCTGCTTGACGGTGGAGGT
>NZ_JAAMFG010000017.1 GCF_011064545.1 Wenzhouxiangella sp. XN24 | reverse complement strand
TTCTGCTTGACGGTGGAGGTGAGCTCTTCCATGGAGGAGGCGGTCTCTTCGAGGGAAGAGGCCTGTTCCTCGGTACGCTGGGAGAGGTTGGTGTTACCGGCGGCGATTTCCTTGGCGGCGGTGTTGATGAGGTCCGCCGAGCTCTTGATGCCGGAGATCAGGGAGTTGAGCTTGTCGATGGAGTCATCGACAGCTTCCTGCAGGACCTTGAAGTCGCCCTGGTAGTTGCCCTGGATCTTCTGCGTGAGGTCGCCCTCACTGAGCGCCACCATGACGCGCTTGACTTCGTTGACCGGGACCACGACCGCGTCGAGGGTCGCATTCACGCCTTCGACGATCTTGCGGAAATCCCCCTCGTGGCGCTTGGCATCGGCACGCGTCGCGAGCTTGCCGGCCAGCGCGGCCTCGGAGAGCATGTTGGCGTCGACCACCAGCCTGTTGACGGCGTCGATGCAGGTGTTGAGGTTGTTCTTCAGGGCGTTGAAGTCGCCCTTGTACTCGTCGGTGATCTTCTCGGGGATATCGCCGTTGGAGATGCGGTCCACGTAGCCGGCCGCCACGTTCAACGGGCCGATGACGGCGTCCAGCGTGTTGTTGACACCTTCCACGATCTCCCGGAATTCACCTTTGTGTTTGGTGGCGTCGGCGCGCGTGGAAAGCCGACCCTGGACAGCGGCCTTGGCCAGCATATTGGCGTCCGTCACCATACCCTTGACGCTCGCCTGGACCCGGTTCACGGCTTCTACCAGCTTGCCGACTTCGTCGTCGGGATTGGCGGCCTCGACCTTGAACTCGAAGTCACCCGCCGCCATCTTGTCGGCAGCATCGACCACCTGCGCGACCGGGCGGCCGAAGGAACGAGAGATCACCAGCCAGCCGATGAAGCCCGCGAGCAACAGGCCGAGCGTGGCAGAAACGACCGTAACCATTCGCTGGCGCTCGAACTGGGCCAGCGCGCCGGCATACTGATTGCCTGCAAACTCGGATTTCTGTGTCACCATCGCCTCGATGCGTGGCAGCACGTTGGTACGGAATGCAGGCAGCGTAGTGGCGATGAGAAAATCACTCGCCTCGTCGAAATTTCCGGCCTCCATCATGTTGATCACCGGAACCAGCTCATCTCGCACATAGGCGACCCGTGCGCTTTCCAGCTCAGCGGCGGCCTGGCGGCCCGCGTCGGTGGCGACATGGTTCTCAAGATACTCTTCGAGCGCCGCGATGATCTCGGCAGAACGCGCCCGCATTCTCGTGAAATGGACGTCCACCTGGTGTCCGTCCGCGAAGACGTTCTCAAGGCGCGGATCGTGTTGGGCTGCATCGAACAGCTCAATCAGGTTTTCCTTGAACGTTGACTCAATGTGCCCCAGGCTCGCGGTGCCTTCGAGGCCCATCTGGTACATGTCTTCCATTTCGACTGTCAGGGCCTGCATGCCCCGGACACCGGTGAACCCGATGCCGATCAGCACCAGGGAGAGGATGCCGAGGACTCCGTAGAGCTTGGCGGTAATGGTCAACTTCCTAAACATTTTGGTTTGCCTTCCTTCTATCGTGCGATTCAGGCGGCTGCCTGGTCCATCAGGCCCATGTCCTCAGCGGTCATGAGTTTTTCGATATCGATGATGATGATCATGCGTTCATCGACTGTAGCGATCCCGTCGATGTAGGCGGTGTCGAGGACGGTGCCGAACTCGGGAGCAGGATGGACCTGTTCGTCGGGGGCGGACGTCACATCGGAGACGGCATCCACGACCATGCCGATGACACGCTCGCCGATGTTGAGGATGATCACCACGGTGAACTCGTTGTAGGTGGCCTCACCCAGGTTGAAGCGGATGCGCATGTCGATGATCGGGACGATGATCCCGCGCATGTTGATGACGCCCTTGATGAACGCGGGCGAGTTGGCGATCTTGGTGACGGAGTCGTAGCCCCTGATTTCCTGCGCGTTGAGGATGTTCAACCCGTATTCCTCTGTGCCGAGGCGGAATGTCAGGTATTCACGCGCATCTTCTGCTCCCGGCGTCGAAGGCCGGGATACATTCTTTTCCATGGACGGTCTCAGCTGGATTTAAAGATAAGACGCCACGAGGTGCCGTCGTTAATGACTTTCCTATCGGCAAGCCAGGACGGTTCTTGAGGCGTTTTAGCCCGTGGAAAACACCTACGTTGGCGCTTGGGGCCGTTCAAACAGAAGGGGATCGCTGACAGTTCGGCTGCATCCATGACCTGCACAGCCTCGCCAAACTCGACGGAGAAGAACGCAGCATCCGCACGGAGTATCGAGTGGACTTCGGGCCAATAGGTGTTGTTTGCCGTGGTCGGTGTGAAGACGGCAATACGAAAGCCTGTTTGGCCCGGCGTGTCGTCACAGAGAACCGCTGCAGATGGGCATATCAGAAGTGCACAGGAGAGCAAGGTCTTGAAAAGACGACTCCACGGCGAGCTTTCTGGAATCCTTTCATTTTGCATGCGCAAAACCGCTCCAATGCACAAGCGCATCGATGGTGTGATAAAAGCCGGTGCAGGCCCAAGGGCAGTACCAGGCGATAAGCAATGAAACTGGTCGGCGCCCAGTTGGGATCCCGATATGACAGGAGCTCGGTTAATGAACAAGTGGGAACTTCCAGGTTCGTTCGACTACAG
Organism: Wenzhouxiangella sp. XN24; assembly: GCF_011064545.1. NCBI lineage: Bacteria > Pseudomonadati > Pseudomonadota > Gammaproteobacteria > Chromatiales > Wenzhouxiangellaceae > Wenzhouxiangella > Wenzhouxiangella sp. XN24. The sequence goes on along the minus strand of NZ_JAAMFG010000017.1, from coordinate 245,777 downwards.
CGGGCGGGAGATTCGTTACGGACGCCTGGGAGAAGGCCCGCCCCTGGTGATCGTTCATGGGACGCCCTGGTCGACATTCAACCTGCGCCATTTGATCCGGGAGTTGTCCGCGCAGTACACGGTCTATTTTTACGACATGCTTGGCTATGGCCAGTCGAGCAAGGCGGAGGGTGACGTGTCGCTGGGTGTGCAGAACCACGTTCTGGACAGCTTGCTGGACCACTGGAAACTCGATGCCCCGATTATCGTCGGCCATGACTTTGGCGGCGCCACAGTCCTCAGAACCCACCTTCTCAATGAGCGGCCCTTCGAGAAGATTGTCCTTATCGACCCGGTCGCCGTCTCTCCGTGGGGCTCGCCTTTTTTCCGGCATGTCAGCGCGCATGAAGCTGCTTTTTCAGGCTTGCCGGACTTCATCCACGAAGCGGTGGTGCGATCTTATGTGCAAACGGCGGCCTTCAAGCCGCTGGAGGAGGAAACACTCCAAGGGATTATTTCGCCCTGGACCGGCCAGCAAGGCCAGGCCGCCTTCTATCGGCAGATGGCGCAGGCGGACTCCAGGTACACCGACGAGGTCCAGTTGCTTTACCCGACCATCGCCACGCCCACCTTGATCCTGTGGGGACGGGAGGATAGCTGGATCCCTCTTGAACGAGGGCAGGACCTTCACGGCATGATTCCGGATTCAGAGTTCCGCATCATTGATGATGCTGGTCACCTGGTCATTGAAGAAAAACCGGATGAGCTGGTAAAGGAAATCCTGGAGTTTATCCAGGCATGACTTTGTTCCGGAATGTGCAGCGACAACGAGGGAGACGGATCGGTGACACGCCTCAACATCTCATCGGGAGCGCCCTGGGAAACCACTGTCGGGTACTCGCGCGCCGTCAAAGTCGGCCCGTATGTGCACGTCTCGGGAACCACTGCGACAACGCCTGAAGGCGTGGTCGGCATTGAAGACCCATATGAACAGACGATGCAGGCGCTCAAGACGATCGAGATCGCGCTCGAGCAAGCCGGCGCCCGGCTAACTCACGTCGTCCGGACGCGTATCTACGTCACAGACATCTCTCGTTGGGAAGACGTTGGTCGGGCACACGGGCAATTCTTCAGGGAGATTCGTCCCGCGTCGAGCATGGTGGAGGTCAGCCGGCTGATCGCCCCTGAACTGCTCGTTGAAATCGAGGCCGATGCGTATATCGGGAATAGCTCGAGATAGGCCGGTCCCGAACGCCTCCCGTCATTCGTGGTGCCCACTGAAGCGGATCTGACGTTCCGGACTTCCATTGGCTATGTCATTAGTCAGCCGATAAGCTGCGTCGGCATCCTCATTCACATCAAGGCGCACATCAATCGTGACTCGAAAAATCATCCTGTTTTCTTTGCTGCTGTTGGCAGTGACGTTGCTTGGCGCCTGTGCCCCGCACACCGTGCGCTTGAATGGGGACTGGCAGACGAAAGAGCTCGTCGCCCAGCCTTACGAGCGGGTGCTTGTCGTGGGCATCAGCCCTGACATCAACCAGCGTTGCGCCTTTGAGAATTTCTTTGCCAGCGCTCTGCGCGATGGCGGCACGGTGGTGATGACGAGCTGCCGAGCCCTGCCGGCGCAGGCACCGCTGACCCGTGAGAACATCGAGAAGGCTGTCGCGGCGAACGATATCCAGGCAGTGCTGGCCACGATACTGGTGGCGACCCGGACCGGTCTCCGGGAAGGTGGAACCGAGGAATCGCGCGGTGATGCGTTCTATAAAGCGACGGAGTTCGGCTATGCGACAGGCTGGCATCCGGGCAGCTACGGAGTCTATGGCGTGCCCGTCGTACGCGGCAGGTTCGAAACCGCGCCGCCCATCACGACCATCGAGGGAGAAGTCGAGTTGACCACGCGCGTGTTCGACACGCGGGACGCGACTCTCGTCTACGAACTCAATACGCGCGCGCGCAATCTCGACTCAAGAATCTCCGGGCTTGCCGAGACGACCGGGCCGATGGCCGGCGAATTGCGCAAGGACGGCGTGATCCGTTAGCAAGGCACGGCGCCATACTCATTCCGTCGGAGGTACTCCCGGAATCCTGAGCGGCACCCGCAGCACGTCGGTCGGCCGCTAAAACCCCTCGACGCGCAGCGAGCTGCGCATCTGCGTCTGTCGGGCACGCATGTCGTCAAGCAACGCGCGGAACTCCGCTTCGTCGCGGTAGGCGTCGAACCAGGGCAGGTTGTCCATGGCGCGACCGTCACAGTACCCGAGCTCGACGGCTTTGCCGAGCTGCGCGTAGAGCTCGGTCCGATCCCCGCGCATGGCCGCGAGCATGGCCAGGAACTCGTGGAGGGACGCATCAGCAAAACCGGACGTTTCGCCCTCGCGGGCCAGCCGGAGCATCTCGTCCATGAGCCTGCCGGCCGTGGCCTCGTTGCCGAGCTGCACGGACGCCCAGTACACCGCCATGGCATCGCTGAGCGCACTCAGCTGCAACGGCTCCTGGTTCGGGCCGACGACGTCCGCCACCTGGGGGCCGCACAGTTCGACCACCTGCTCGTACTCACCGACGATGCTTCGCGCGTAACAGAGCTCGGCGCGCGCCTGGGGTCTTTGAGGGTTCCGCGCGTACATGGCTTCCATTTCATCGACCAGGCGGGGGTGGTCCTCGCGGCGCAGGAAGAAACCGCTCCAGTACTCGCTATTCGGGTTGAGGGCCCTGGCCTTGTCGAACCACTCGAGGGCCGCGTCCTGGTCGTCGAGCCTGAGGAACTGCCCGGCGATGCCGAGGTAAGGCCCCGGGGAGGCCGGTGCACGTTCGATCTGGGCGAGATGTGCCCGAATGGCGTCGTCGTGACGGCCGAACTGGGCATGCAGTGCGGCAAGGTTGGCATAGGCGCGCGGCGCCTCGGGATCGAGGGCCACGCCCCGACGATATACTTCCACCGCCCGGTTATAGTCGCCGAACACCGAAAGATTCGACGCATACCGGCCGAGGACGAAGAGATTTCTCGGATCCAGCTCGTACGCTTTCTCGAGGAGGCTCCGGGACTCGTCCCAGCGCTTGATGTCGTTGATGAGGAGCCCGGCCAGCCACGCATAGGTCGTAGCGTCACTGGGATCGAGCTCGATTGCGCGACGGTAGGCCGCCTCGGCACCCTCGAGGTCCTCAACATTGGCCAGCAACTGCCCGCGTGCCGCGTAGGCGAGCGCGAGTTGCGGGTCCAGTGCCAGGGCTTGCTCGGTCGCCTGTTCCACGGCCAGGCGAACTTCCTTCATGCTCTTGTCGCCGTAATAGGTGGAGAACAGGTAAGCGATCGCGAGTCCCGCGTGTGCCGGTGCATAGCCAGGATCCGCGGCAATCGCCGCCCGGAATTCCTCGATAGCCTGTTCGATCGCTTCCCTCGAGCGAACCTGCCATAGCCGGTCGCCCCGCACGAAGTGCTCGTACGCCTTTACGCTGGTCCGGTTGGACGCCAGCGCGACTTGCGAGGCGGGCGCATCGGCCGGCTGCAATGCGGCGACGACCGCATTCGCGATCTCGTCCTGCACCGCGAAGATGTCCCCCGTCGGGCGGTCGAAAGTCTTCGACCAGAGATGGCTCTGGTCCGCGACGCGGATAAGCTGGGCGATGATCCGCAGAGTTTCACCCGAGCGCTGCACGGAACCCTCGAGCACGGCGCCCACGCCAAGTTCCCGGCCGATCTCGGCGATATCGGCGTCGGTGCCGCGAAACGAGAAAGAGGACGTGCGGGCGCTCACGCGCAATCCCTGCACCTGCGCCAGCATGTGCAACAGCGTGTCGGCCAGCCCCTCTGCCAGGTGGGCCTGGTCCCGTTGGGGGCTGAAATCCTCGAAGGGGAGGACGGCGATGGAGTCGATGCTCGACGCGTCCTGCGTGGTGGCAATTTCCGGTGCTGACGCGCGCTCGGCGGCCGGAGGGCGGACGCGCTCGACGGCAACGAGCGCCACCACGGCGAGCAGCAGGACGATCACGACGATGTTCAGGCGCCTGGCGGTGTGCGCCGTGACCGATGCGTCGGGCGGCACCTCGGATTCCCGCTTGAGGCCTTCGGGGGTGAGTTCGTAGACCCAGCTGAAGATCAGCATCGGCACGAAGCCGAGCACCAGGGCCACGATGAACACTTTGAGTACCCACTCCGGGGCGCCGAAGGCGTCGGTCGCAATCTCCATGACCTGGATCAGCACCCAGGCGGCCACGAGGTAGGTGATCGCGACCCGGATTACGTTGCGGCGCTGCAGTTCAGAAAACAGGCTCATGGTCTTCCCCCATATGAGCGGGGCTCATATGCCGCGAGATACTACCATCGCCGCCTTTCCCGGGGGCGCGCCGTGCGCCGGACCCTAACTTTCTGGAATGAGTCTATTCCAAAATGTTGTTGGACGGCTCTGCATCCTCCCTTTTATATTTTTCTCACTTGAAAGGGAGCGGTGAATGCAATGAAAATCAATAGTTTAATTTCCTGTGCGCGCAGCCTGTTGCTGGCGGCGGGCTTGTCGGTGGCGGGTGTGGCGGCCGCTTCCGAGGCGGTGGTGAGCGCGGACTGGCTGGCGGCGCACCTGGATGACCCGAACGTCCGCGTCGTGGAGGTGAGCGTCGAGCCCGGCAAGTTCGAGCGCGCCCACATCCCCGGTGCGGTCAACTTCCGCTGGCACACCGAGCTGGTCGACCCGGTCCGGCGCGACATCGCCCCGCGGGAGCAATGGGAGCAGCTGCTTTCGACGGCCGGCATCGGCCCGGACACCACGGTGGTGCTCTATGGCGACAACAACAACTGGTTCGCCGCCTGGGGGGCCTGGATCTTCCGCTACTACGGCCATGCCGACGTGAAACTGCTCGACGGCGGCCGCAACAAGTGGGAAGCAGATCGCCGGCCTTTGAGCAGTCGTCCCGTGCGCCATGCCGCCACTGAGTACCGGGTCAGCGAGACGCAGCCCGGGCTGCGGGCCCGGCTGGCGGACGTGCTTGCGGTGGTGGAAGGCGAACGCCAGGCGAAGTTGCTCGATATCCGCTCGCCGGCGGAATTCGAAGGCAGGATCTTCGCCCCGCCCGGCGTGCAGGAGCTCGCGATCCGTGCCGGCCATGTGCCCGGCGCGAAGAACGTGCCCTGGGGCTCGGTGGTGCGCGACGACGGCACCTTCAAGTCGATCGACGAGCTGCGCGCGCTGTACGCCGGCAACGGCATCGACGGCAGCGAGCCGGTCATCGTCTATTGCCGCATCGGTGAGCGCTCGGCCCACAGCTGGTTCGTGCTGTCGCAGATTCTCGGCTATGACGCCGTTCAGTATGACGGCTCGTGGACCGAGTACGGCAATTCGGTCGGCGTGCCGATCTCGAACCCGGCCGGCACGGTGTGGGGCGGCACCTGAGTCGTTCCCTGGCGTTGCGCATCATGGTGCCGGCGGCCCTGGTCGCCGGCATCGTGCTTTGCGCCCTGCGTCTCGATGGCGCCGCGGGCCTGGGCCGGGACCCGGTGTTCACGGTGTTTGCCGGTGCGGCGTTCGGTATCCTGCTGCAGCGCTCGCGCTTCTGTTTCTTCTGCATCCTGCGTGAGCTGTTCGAGGAGCGCGACGCACGCGGAGCGCTGGGCATCCTGGTCGCGCTCGCGGTCGGCAGCCTGGGCTACCTCGTGGTGCTGCAGCCCTGGCTGCCGGACCCCGGCGTCGGCCGCCTGCCCCCGGATGCCCACATCGGGCCGGTGTCCTGGGTGCTGGTCGCCGGCGGCCTCAGTTTCGGCCTCGGCATGGTCTTGTCGGGTTCCTGCATTTCCGCGCACCTCTACCGGCTCGGCGAAGGCTCGACCCTGTCACCGTTCGCCCTGCTGGGCACCGTGGCGGGGTTCATGCTGGGTTTCCTCTCGTGGAACAGCCTTTACGCCGGCACCCTGTCGAGCGCCCCGGAGGCCTGGCTGCCGGCCATGCTGGGTTACGGTGGCGCTGCGGCCTTGCAGGGCGGCTTGTTGCTGGCGTTGGCCCTCGTATTGCTGTTGTGGGTGCGCTGGCCGGAGCCGACTGACGCTTCGCCGACCGGGTCGCCGCCCACGCCGGCGACGCTCGCCCGACGCGTCTTCGTGGAGCGCTGGCCGACCTGGCTCGGCGGCATCGGCATCGGCGTGCTCGGCTTCCTCGCTTACCTGCGCACCGAACCGCTGGGCGTGACGGCCGAACTCGGCAGTCGCGCGCGGACCCTGGCCGAGCAGCTTGGCTGGGTGCAGGGACGCCTGCCGGGTCTGGATGCGTTTGCCGGCTGCGCCACGGTGGTGATCGATGCCCTCATGACGCCGAACGGGGTGTTCATCCTGGCGCTCGTGGCCGGAGCTCTCGCCGCGGGCGTCGCCTCGGGCAACTTCCGGCCACGCCGATATCCATGGCACCGCTACCTGCTTGCCCTGCTCGGCGGTGTGCTGATGGGCTGGGGCGCCATGGTCGCGCTGGGCTGCACGGTGGGCGTGCTGCTGTCGGGGATTTCCGCGTTCGCCGTGTCTGGCTGGGTGTTTGCCGCCGCCACCACGGTGGCGGTATGGGGCGGTCTCGCCGCGAATCAACTGACAGGTTCGTGGCCCCAGGCCGAGCAGGCGCGGGTTCGATAAATCTCTCAGGAACGCCTGTCGGCGCCGCGCAACGATTCGCGGCTGGATCCGGAATCGACAGACCGGGCCGGAGCAATCCATGCCCCGAGTGACTATCTTCGAGAGTACGAACGATCGAAAGGAGGTCACGATAGTGAGCATCAAGAACAAGCATGTCGCCATCCTCGCGGAAGACGACTACCAGGAACTCGAATTGCATTACCCGCGCCTGCGCCTCATCGAGGCGGGCGCCCGGGTCAGCGTGCTCGGCGCCGGGAAGGACGTCTACCACAGCAAGAAAGGTTACGCGGCCGAGTGCGACGCCGATGTCGGCGAGGTCGATGCGGCGGACTTCGACGCCGTCGTCATCCCCGGCGGCTACGCGCCCGACAAGATGCGCGCCCACGACAGCATGGTGCGTTTCGTGCGGGCTCTCCACGATGCGAACAAGCCGGTGGCGTGGATCTGCCACGCGGGCTGGATGGCCGTGTCGGCCGACATCATCCGCGGCCGCAAGGTGACCTCTACCTCCTCGATCCGCGACGACATGTCGAATGCGGGCGGCGAGTGGGTGGACGAGTCTGTGGTCGTCGACGGAAATCTCATCAGCAGCCGGGTCCCCGGCGACCTGCCGGAGTTCTGCAAGGCGCTTCTGAATGCACTTGCCTCTGACCAGGCAAGGTAACGCGGGAGAAAAGCGCCTGGCCACCCGACTGGTCCACCAGGGGTGTCAATCCAGCTGCAGGAACGATTCGATCAGTTGGCCGCCACCCTCACGCGCATGCGTGTCGCCGGGAAAGGTAGAATCGGTTTCATCGCGAACCCGAGGAGACCTCCATGAAGCTGATCAAGTCCCTTGCCCCGGCCTGCCTCCTGCTAGTGGCGCTGCCCGCCCTGGCCGACGAACGCCCTGACCATTTCAAGGGAAAGCCGGCTGAAACGGTGGAGCAGGCCATCGCCAACCTCAACGAATACCATCCCAAGCTGGAGGCCCTGGTGGAAAAGGACAGCCTGAGTCCGCAGGAGCTGCACGAGATCCACGTGCTGACCTACACGCTGGAAAATGCCCTGGAGACGATGCGCGCCGAGCACGCCCGGCTGGCCGAAGTGCTGGAGGAAGTCCACCTGGCCTCGGAGTCCGCCGATTCAGCGACCGTCAAGCGCGGTGGCCGCGAGTACCTGGACCGCGCGGAACAGCTGCTTCCCTGACGAGATCCTCGTAGCGGACCCGGAGGACGCGGCCGGCCGCCTGGCGTGCTAATCCCGTCAACCGGCGCCGGTGCCTCGCCAGTAATGGAATAGCTGCATGCCGGCGAGCATCGCCGCGACGAACACGAAAGCTTCGAGACTGAACAGGGCCAGCGAGGCGATCGCCGGCCCCGGGCAGTAGCCGACCAGCCCCCAGCCGACGCCGAACACGAGGGCGCCGATAACCAGCGATCGATCGATGCCGTGCCCGGGGATGGACAGCTTGCGGGCATGGGCATCGACCTGCACGCCGCGCGTCTGCAGGCGCCAGGCGATGCCCATGACCAGCAATGCGCCGATCATGACGAAAACCAGGCTGGGATCCCACTGGCCGGCGACGTCGAGGAATGCGAGGACTTTCTCGGGGTCGATCATCTGGCTGATCGCGAGGCCGAGCCCGAAAATCACGCCGCTGCCGAGCGCGATCCACGTATGCCGGTTCATGCGCCGCCTCCCAGCACGTGCCGGGCAACGTAGACCGTCACGCCGGCGCTGGTCATGAACAACACGGTCGCAGCGATGGAACGGGCCGAGAAACGGCTGATGCCGCTCACGCCGTGCCCGCTGGTGCAGCCGCCCCCGAGCTGGGTGCCGAAGCCGACGAGCAGCCCGCCGATGACGAGCGCCGGCCAGCCTGCCGCGACCCGGATCGAGTCGAGATTGCCGCCGAGTGCGCCGAACACCCATACGCCGATGACCAGTCCCAGCAGGAAGGCCGGGCGCCAGCCCACCGTCCCCGGCTCGGGGCGCAGCATTCCCCCGGCGATGCCGGAGACGCCGGCGACCCGGCCGCTGAGCAGTAACAGGATTCCGGAGGCCAGGCCGATCAGGCCGCCGCCCAACAAGGCGCTCCAGGGCGTGAACTCAGTCATTGCTTGCCGTTCCTCGTCAGAAAGTCCACGCCACGCTGAGCGAGGCGCCGAGCTGCTGCATGCGCAGCTCGATGGATTGGCCGGGGCCGAGCGGGTTGTCACCGCGCACCGTCTTGGCCGGCGAGTAGAAGGCCATGCCGGACAGCGTGATCGCCGGGCTGATCTCGCGGCTGAAGCCGCCGGTGAAGTGCCATTCCTGCACGCCGGGGGCGAGGATGTTGAACAGCACCTCGGTGTCCGGAATGGGCTGTTCCGCGTAGCTGATTCCGGCCCGCCAGGTCTGTTGTGCGCTCCATTGCCATTGCCAGCCCAGCTTCACGACGGTCACGTCCTCCCAGCCGAAGCCCGCGCCGTTGCGATCCCCGAGCCGGGCCGTGGCGAGGTTCGGCAACAGTGCGGCGCCGACGCTGTCGATTTCGCTGTAGCGGATGTGCTGCAGGTCGAGTAACAGCGTGTGCGCGGCGAGGCCGGTCCAGGCGAGGCCTGCGTTGATCATCTGCGGGATGTCGAAATCGCCGTCTTCTGCGAACAGCCCCCGATAGCGGTCGAATTCCTCCATGTAGATCCGGCTGCGCCAGCTCAACCCGCCGCGCAGGGTCGGCCCGAGGGCGCCCTGCCAGCCGAGCTGCAGGCCGTAGCCGAGCGCGGTGTCGTGGCCGTTGTCCGACAGGGCGGTGGGATCCGCGGAAAATGCTGCGAAGCTGCCGACGCCCTGGCCTTCGAAGCGTTGGATGGCGAGCACGGGCGCCACGCCGATCGCCTGGTCCGGGCGAAAACGCCAGGTCCAGTTCGGCGCCACGAAGGCCTGTGCGACGTCCACCCCGGCCCGGCCGGCGAAAAACGTGCCACCGTCGTCACCATCCCACGCGGTGTTCATGCCGCCATTGCCGAACACCGTGATGCCGACCGTCTGGGTATCGCTCAACACGCGGTTGTAGCCGAACTCCGGGATCAGGAAGTACTCGCGGGAGCTGTTGCGGCGTCCCTCCGTGAGGTAGAAGGTGCCCGGCTGCGGCGTGCCGGTGCCCGTGACGGTGTACTCCCGGCGCGGTGAAAAGACCTGCAGGCCCAGGTCGAGTCGCGAGCCGACGAAAGCCATGCCGGCTGGGTTGGTGGCCGTCGCCAGCGCGTCCTGCGAGAACGCGGTGCCGGCGCCCGCCATCCCGAGGCTGATCGTGCCGTAGCCATGGGCGAAATAGCCGTTGGTGGCGTGGCCCGGCGAAGCGCCGAGCACGAGGGCGAACGCCAGGGCGGCAGGCGTCGCGGAACGGGAAATAACGCGCATGGGGGATATCCGGGATGGCGATGAGTCGGCCGTATTGGAACAACACGGCTCCCGGAGGTGAACGAACTTGATGGCATGTCCATATGCCATTCGGTGCTAAGTGTTGCGGCTCGACTCACACCTTGTAGCCTTCCACTTCCGCCTCGTTGTGCGCCACGCCCAGCCCGAGTGCGATGCGGTTGACGAAATTGAAATAGGCCACGATCAGGTTGACCAGCAGCACGTCCTCGTCCGCCAGCCCCGCATCGCGCAGTGCCGCGACATCACTTTCTTCCATGGCATGCGGAGTGCGGGTGAGCTTCCCCGCGTAGTCCACCAGGGCGCGATCCCGTGCCGTGAGAAACGGCTGGCGCGCGTCGTCGCGCAAGGCCGCCAGCTGTTCCGGGTCGCGCACGTAGCGCGCCAGCGCCTCGGCGTGGTGCGCGATGCAGTAGGGGCACCCGTTGGCCTGCGATACCGCCACGGCCACCAGTTCGCGCTCGCGGCGGCCCAGGCCGCCCGGACCGAACATCAGCCCCATGTAGAGGTCGAGATGATGTCGCAGGGCGTCCGGCCGCAGGCTGTGGACCTTGAGGATGTTGGAGACCTTGCCGCGCTGTTCGCGCAGCGCCGAATAGAGTTCGGCGATCTCGCCGTCGGCTGCGTTCTCGTCGACTTCGTCGATCCAGCTCATCGTCCGATCCTCCAGAGGGTGTCCTGCTTGTACTTGTATTATGGACCGAATGGTACCAATATTTGTCACATGAGTTCAGGTCGCCCTCTGGAGTTCGATCCCGATGCCGCGCTCGGCGCCGCGATGCGCCTGTTCTGGGCGCAGGGTTACAAGGCCACGTCCATGCAGGGCCTGCTGGACGGCATGGGAATCGCGCGCAGCAGTTTCTACCAGGCCTTTCGCGGCAAGCGCCAGATTTTCCTGCGGGCCATCGACCGGTATCGGGAGAATCTCGTTGCGGAACTGCGGGCGGGGCTGGCGGCCTCCGGTTCAGGCCTCGCGTTTCTGCGCGACACGCTGGACTCGGTGGCCGAGGACGCGCGCCGCGGCGACGGGCGCATGGGGTGTCTCGTATTCAATTCGGCTGCCGAGTTCGGCCAGCGGGATCCGGGAATGGCTGCTGAAATCAGCATGAGCATCGACGCCTTCGCGAGCGTGTTCAGCGAAGCGGTGCGCCGCGCCCAGCGGGACGGAGAGATCGACCCGCACAAGGACCCCGAGCTGCTCGGCCGCCATGTCGTGTGCGCCATGAGCGGGCTGCGCACCCTCGCCAAGGCGGGCGCCACGCCGGAGGAACTCGCGAAGCTTGCCGAACTCGCCGCCGCCGCGCTGCGCTGATGCCGCGCGGCACACGCACAAGACAGAGCAGGAGAAATACATGAAATTCGACGTCCACACGATCGACACCGCGCCGGCCGAGGCCCGCCCGACCCTCGAAGGGGTCAAGAAGGCCTATGGTTTCGTGCCGAACCTGTTCGGCGTGTTCGCGGAATCACCCGCCGCGGCCGAGGCCTATGCCAGCATCGGCAAGGCGCTGGAGAAAGCGGCCCTGGATCCCGTGGAGCAGCAGGTGGTGTTCTTGAGCGTCAGTGCCCAGAACGCCTGCAGCTACTGCGTCGCCGCGCACAGCACCATCGCCAGGGGCGTGAAGATGCCGGACGGCGCGCTGGCGGCGTTGCGCAGCCAGGAGCCGTTATCCGACGAGCGGCTCCAGGCGCTGGCCGAGTTCACCCGCGCAGTCGTGAGTCATCGTGGCTGGGTGCCGGACGAGGCATTGAGCGCGTTCAGCGCGGCCGGCTTCGAGCGTCGTCACGTCCTGGACGTGCTCACCATCATCGCGATGAAGACGCTGAGCAACTACACGAATCACATCGCCGAAACGCCGCTCGACGACGCGTTCGCCGACCAGGCCTGGGAAGGCCAGGCCTAGGAGGTCCAGCGCCATGAACAACCCGACGAAACCACCGGCGAGCTATGCCGACCTGCGCGCCGTGTTCATCAACACCACCTTGAAGGTCTCACCCGAGTTCTCCCACACCCAGGCCCTGATGGAGGTCTCGCAAGGGATCATGCAGGGGCAGGGCGTCGCCGTGGATCATCTGCGGGCTGCGGATTTCGAGCTCGCCCCGGGGGTGCAGCCGGACATGACGGAGCACGGCTTCGAGCGTGACGACTGGCCCGACATCTTCGCCCGGGTTGCGGCCGCCGACATCCTCGTCATCGGCACGCCCATCTGGCTCGGGGAGCGCTCGTCGATCTGCACGCGCGTGATCGAGCGGCTGTACGCGCAATCCGGGCAGCTGAACGACAAGGGCCAGTACATCTATTACGGCAAGGTCGGCGGCTGCCTGGTCACCGGCAACGAGGACGGCGTCAAGCACGTGGCCATGGGCGTGTTGTATGCCCTGCAACATCTCGGCTGCACCATCCCGCCGCAGGCCGACGCCGGCTGGATCGGGGAGGCGGGACCCGGCCCGAGCTACGGCGACCCGCGTGACGACGGCGGCTTCGTGGGCTTCGACAACGAGTTCACGAAGCGCAATACGACGTTCATGACCTGGAACCTGCTCCACATGGCGCGCCTGCTCAAGGATGCCGGCGGTCTGCCCGCGTACGGCAACCAAAGGCCCGCGTGGGACGCGGGCGAGCATTTCGGTTACGCCAATCCGGAATATCGCTGACAGAATATCGCCGAAGGAAACTCGCTGAGCGATTGAATATCCCTGCGGGATCGCCCGAAGCGCTGCGGACAAACGAGTGATCAGTCCTCGCTGCCCGGCGGGCTGCGCTTCTGCTTCACGTCGCCGCGACGGCGCTTGGCGCTGAGGCGTTTGAGCCTGGAGGCGCGCGTGGGGCGGGTCGGCACACGCGGCCGCGGCGGCCGGCTGGCCTGCTCGATGAGCGCGGCGAGGCGCGCCCGCGCGTCTTCCCGGTTGCGGTGCTGGCTGCGATGACCCCGGGCCTCGATCGTGATCACCCCGTTCGAGTCCGCGCGGCTGCCGGCCAGCTTGAGCAGCCGTGCCTTGACCTCGTCGCTGATGAACCCGGACGCCGCCACGTCGTAGCGCAACTGCACCCCCGACTCCGTGCGGTTCACGTGCTGGCCGCCGGGGCCGCCGGTGAGGATGAACTTCTCCGACAGTTCGCTCTCCGGGGGCTGGAAGGCCGGGCGGTCCTGCTCGTCTTCCGGGCTCATGTCGCGGGTCCTGGCGGCGGGCGGGGCGCCATCGCCTAGGGCGCCACCAGTTCGATGCGCGCCACCTCGATCTCGGCTTCGAAGGCTTCGCCGTAGGCGACGACCGCGATCGACTTCAGGGCGCGGACGTCGAGGTCGCGCCGGGTCGAGACGCCCTCGAAGTCGCTGAACGGGATCGACACCGCGCGCCAGTCGGGCCCGATCTCGAAGCGGGCCCGGAAATATTGCCACGGCATCCAGTTCTGCCGCGTCCGCAGGTGGACGTAGTAGGGTCCGGGCCGCCCCCGCGCCTCGAGCCGCACGCCCCACCAGTCGCTGGCGTCGAAATGGCCGCCGCGCGAATCGAGCGGCAGGCGCGCCTGGATGAATCCGCCGCGATTCTCGAGGCGCACGGTACCGCGCATATGGAGGAGGCCCCCGTCATCCGCTTCGCGGATGGTCATCTCCATGTCCGAGCGCCCGCCCATGACCCGGTCGGTCAGGCCTTCCCAGCGCGTCCCGAGGGCCGACACCGCATCGGCGTCGCTGAAGTCGTCGATCAGCAGCTGCTTCGTCATGTCCGGGTTCACCGCGGCCGCAGGCAGGGCCAACAGCATAACCAGCCCGATGGCCGGCAGGAAAGGCGTGATGCGTCGTGCGGATTTCATGGCGACGAGGTCCCCGGCCGGCTGACGAGGGGCGCGGCAGGCGGGCTAGAATAGCGCGCCATGGACGCACTGCAGACCTTGCTCGAACCGCTCTCCGCCACGCCACGGCTGGAAACGACGATCTTCGTCGTGCTGCTCTTTGCCGCAGCCTTGGCCGCGGACTTCGTCACGCGTCGCGTGCTGTTGCGCTTGTTCGTCAAGGCTGTCTCCGGGTCGTCGAGCGCCTACGGCGGGGCATTGCTGGATCGCGGCGTGGTGGCGCGCCTGGCGCACGTGGTGCCCGCGGTGGTCATATTCACCGGCATCGCCTATGTGCCCGGCCTGCCGGACACCGCGGTCTTGCTGGTCCGCAACCTCGCCAATGCCTACATGATACTGACCGTCGCATTGTCGCTGGGCAAGCTGCTCAATGCACTGGGCGATATCTACGAGCGGCTCGACCCGCTGCGTGCGCGCAACAAGCCGATCAAGGGCTACCTCCAGCTCGTCAAGATCATCGGCTTCATCTTCGCCGCGGTGCTGGTGATCGCGGTATTGCTGAATCGCTCGCCGTTGCTGCTGTTGTCCGGCCTCGGCGCCATGACCGCGGTGCTGCTGCTGGTGTTCAAGGACACGATCATGTCCTTCGTCGCTTCGGTGCAGCTGTCGAGCCAGGACATGCTGCGGGTGGGCGACTGGATCGAGATGCCGGCGCTCAACGCGGACGGCGACGTGATCGATATCGCCCTGCACACCGTGAAGGTGCAGAACTGGGACCGCACCATCACGACCATTCCGACCTGGCGGCTGATCAACGAGAGTTTCAAGAATTGGCGCGGGATGAACGACACGGGCGGGCGGCGGATCAAGCGCGCGCTCTACATCGACCAGTCGTCCATCCGTTTCCTCAACGAGGAGGAGCGCGACAGGATGAAGCGCTTCGCCCTGATCGATGCTTATCTCGAGCGAAAGCGGGAGGAGCTGGAGCGCTACAACGAGGTCCTGCTCGCCCAGGGACGTGATCCCGTGAATACCCGCCGGGTGACGAACATCGGCACTTTCCGCGCCTACGTGGCCGCCTACCTGGAAGCACACCCGCGGATCCACCAGGGTCTCACGAAGATGGTCCGCCAGCTGCAGCCGGGCCCCACCGGATTGCCGCTGGAGATCTATTGTTTCACGGCCACGACGGCCTGGGTCGAGTACGAAGGCATCCAGGCGGATATCTTCGACCACCTCTATGCGATCGTGCCGGAGTTCGGCCTTCGGGTGTTCCAGGAACCCACGGGGGCCGACCTGGGACGCTGGCTTCCGGAGGTTGCAGGAAACGCTGACCCCGGCTAAATGGTTCGTGTGACGACGCACTTACATAAGTCGCAGTTAATATTACATTAGCCAGCCGCCGATCACCGAGTACCGTATGCACTCCGGCTGCTTTTACAAGGATAGCGCTACAAAAATTTTCATCAAGAACAGCAGCATGGAAGTGCGGCCACCGCGGTTGACCATCATGGCCGAACGTTTTCTCGGGATCTCTGTAGAACGGATATCAGCAAGGATCGAGAGATGAGCGAAACGACGCGTACCCGCCGCGGCGCCGCCGCGGAGCCCGATGCCACACGCCTTTACCTCGCCGAAATCGGCTACTCGCCGCTGCTCACGGCCGAAGAGGAAGTCTACTATTCTCGTCGCGCTCTGAATGGCGACGAGGCCGCGCGCAAGCGCATGATCGTCAGCAATCTTCGCCTCGTGGTGAAGATCGCGCGACGTTACCTGAACCGGGGCCTGCCACTG
The DNA here is from genome assembly GCF_011064545.1 of Wenzhouxiangella sp. XN24. Taxonomy (NCBI): domain Bacteria; kingdom Pseudomonadati; phylum Pseudomonadota; class Gammaproteobacteria; order Chromatiales; family Wenzhouxiangellaceae; genus Wenzhouxiangella; species Wenzhouxiangella sp. XN24. The sequence goes on along the minus strand of NZ_JAAMFG010000017.1, from coordinate 230,199 downwards.
CTCGATGTCATCGAGGAAGGCAACCTCGGCCTGATGCACGCCGTCGAGAAGTTCGACCCCGAGCGGGGGTTCCGTTTCTCGACCTACGCGACCTGGTGGATCCGCCAGAACATCGAGCGGGCCATCATGAACCAGGCGCGGACCATCCGCCTGCCGATTCATGTCGCGAAAGAGATCAATATCTATCTGCGCGCGGCCCGCCGCCTGCAACAGGAACTCGACCGGGCGCCGAGCGCCGAAGAGATCGGCGAGCTGCTGGATCGGGAACCCGCCGACGTGGACCGGATGCTGGCTTTTCACGACCAGCAAGTGACCAGCGGCAACGTGATGTCGCAAGACGGGGAACGCGATGTCTTCGACCTGCTGCCCGACGAGTCGGTAGGCGAAAGCGGCGAGGACTGCCAGCACCGCGACGTCAACCGGATCATCGAATACTGGCTCGAGCGGTTGCCCGACAAGCAGCGCCAAGTGGTGGTGCGGCGCTTCGGGCTGCACGGGCACGAGCCGGCCACCCTCGAGCAGGTCGGCGAGGCCGTCGGCGTCACGCGAGAGCGCACCCGGCAGATCCAGATGGAGGCGCTGGCGCGCCTTTACAGGCTGCTCCAGTCGCAGGGGCTTGGCAAAGAATCCATGCTGGATTGAACGGCGGCCCCGGCTTCCGCGGAGCCGCGAGCGCGCGCGGGATCCTCTCCCGGGCCGCCGCCTGTTCTCTCCTGGGCGGACGGCCGTTACCCATGCTGACGACCGATCCGGTCGGGTGCTATTGTCAGCTGCGGCCCCTGGATGCGAACGGATGCGCCAAGCGTGAGTCACTTCGGCGGATTTCTCAGCCTGCTCGGCCACGCTGCCCGCAACCTGGTGCCGATCATCGTGGTCGTCGGGGTGTTCCAGTTCCTGATCATCCGCCAGGTGCCAGAGGACAGCCTGTCGATGGCGATCGGCCTCGGCATCGTCGTCGTGGGCGTCGGACTGTTCCTGCAGGGTCTCGAGCTCGGCATTTTCCCGATCGGCAAGAACCTCTCCAACGAGTTCGCGCGCAAGGGATCCCTGCCGTTGCTGATGATCTTCGGCTTCTGCCTGGGCTTCGCCGCCGTGATCGCGGAACCGGCATTGATCGCCGTCGCGGACCAGGCGGAGATCATCAGCGAAGGGCGCGTCGACGGCTGGACGCTGCGCCTTTTGGTCGCCACGTCGGTCGGCGCCGTGGTCGCGCTGGGCATCGTGCGCATCCTGCTCGGCCATCCGCTGCATTGGTACATGATCGGCGGCTATCTCCTCGTCGTCGCCGTGACCTTTTTCGCGCCCGAGGAGATCGTGGGCCTGGCCTACGATTCCGGTGGCGTGACGACCAATATCGTCACCGTGCCGTTGATCGCCGCCCTCGGCATCGGCCTCGCAGCTTCGATCCGGGGACGCAGCGCTCTGCTGCACGGTTTCGGCCTGGTGGGCCTCGCGGTCATGGTGCCGATGATCTCGGTCCAGGCTTACGGCATCCTGGTCTACACCTTCGGTGAGGCGGCACAAGTCGCGCAGGCTTTGCCGACGGCGCCGGATCCGGACGTCGCCGCCGCGGTCGTCGGTGGAGGTTTCGCCACCGGTATGCTGCGCGACCTGCTGACCATGGTCCGCGACGTGCTGCCGATCATCGCGGTCGTGCTGGTCTTCCAGTACCTGGTCATCCGCAAGCCACTGCCGCACCTGCATACGGCGAGCGTCGGTTTCCTGCTGGTGATCATCGGCCTGTACGCCTTCGTCGTGGGGCTCAAGATGGGCCTGTTTCCGATCGGCCGCAGCATGGCCGAGCAGCTCATCGCGCTGGACGGCTGGCTGTTCGTCTATCTTTTCGCGTTCGCGATCGGCTTCGCCACCACCCTGGCCGAACCGGCACTCATCGCCATCGGCCGCCAGGCCGAGGAAGCGGCACGCGGCAAGCTGGACGCCACGGTGATCCGCATGCTGGTGGCCGTCGGAGTGGCCGTCGGTATCACCATCGGCGTCCATCGCATCATCAGCGGCGACTCGATCCATTTTTACGTGATGGGCGGTTACGCCATCGTGATCGTGCTGACACTGCTCGCGCCACGCTATATCGTGCCGCTGGCCTACGATCTCGGCGGCGTCACGACTTCCGAGGTCACGGTGCCGCTGGTGACAGCGCTGGGGATCGGCCTGGCTACGCAGATCGAGGGACGCAACGTGATGATCGACGGCTTCGGCCTGATCGCGTTCGCTTCCATATTTCCGATAATATCCGTGATGGCTTACGCCATCCTCGTGGAAATCGCCAACCGGCGAAGAGGACTCGTGTCATGAAATTTGCCCTGCTTGTCGCCATCGTCGCTGAAGATCTCGAGGAGAAAGCCATCGAGGTCGCCCGCCAGGCGGGTGCCGGAGGCATGACGATCGTCAGCGCCCGGGGAACCGGCGCGGAAGAGAAGAAGACGTTTTTCGGCCTGACTTACCAGGGCAGCCAGACGGTGGTGATCTGCATCCTCGAGAAAAAGCTCTCACTTGGGGTGATGAAAGCCCTGACCGAGGACCTCGATCTTAAAACCCACTCGAAGGGCGTCGTGTTCACCGTGCCGCTGGAGCACCTCGCGGGCATCGACATGCGCCAGATCGAAAGCTTTGCCGAGCAGATCCGCGAAGAGATCTGAACGCCGCCAGGCCCTGTTTCGCTTTTTCCCGAGATAACAGTTTCTTTCCGGAGGCCCCATGCTCGTCAAGGACATCATGCAGACCGACGTGGTCACGATCTCGCCGCTCGCCACCTTGCGCGATGCGATCGAGAAGATGAGAAGCCGGAAAGTGAAATCGCTCGTGGTCGAACGGCGCGATGCCCACGACGCCTACGGCATCATCACCTACGCCACCATCCTGCGCACGATCGTCGCGGAGGAGGGCGATATCGACCTCGTCAACGTCTACGATGTGTATCGTAAGCCGGTGATTACCGTGCCGCCGTCCATGGACGTGAAATATGTCGCCCGGCTGATGGCGCATCAGCGTCTCAGCCGGGTCGTGGTGCTGGAGACGGATGAGCTCGCGGGGATCATCACCATGAACGATATCGTCGGCGAGGTGCTGGCCATGGCGGACGACAAACCGGGACGCGATGCCTGAAACCAGGCGCCTCCTGCTTGCCGGCGGGGGGCACGTCCATGTACAGGCCTTGCGAGCCCTGGCGCGTCGGCCTGGCCCCGACGGCGACGTCGCCATGGTGACGCCGAGTCGCTTCCCGATCTACTCCGGCATGCTGCCCGGCTGGATGGCGGGCCATTACACGCTCGCCCAGTGCCGGCTCGACCTGGCGCCGCTCGCTGCGGCCGCCGGCGTGGAACTGGTGCTCGACCGGATCGACGCCATGAGCGCCGCGGATCGCTCCGTTTCGCTGGTCTCCGGTCGATGCATGCATTTCGAACTGGCGTCGCTGGATGTCGGCAGCGGGATCCAGGTCGCGGCGCTGGCCGGCACCGGCGCGGCGCTATTGCCCGTGCGACCCCTCGAGACCTTCGTCGCGCAGTGGCCGCGGATCGTCGCCGCGGCACGCGCCGGGAGCTGCCGGCGGCTGGTCGTCGCCGGTGGCGGCGCCGCCGGCGTGGAGCTCGCCTTCGCAGCACGCCACGCCATGGGGGTCGATGGGCTCGACGTGGCTGTCGAGCTGGTGGCCGCGGAAGAGGGCGTGATGCCGGAGCATGCCCGGGGAGTCCGGCGGCGGGTTAAGCGCCTGTTGGAGCGGCGCGGCATCCCGGTGCATCGTTCGCCTGCGAGCGGCGTGCCGGATGGCCTGTGCCTGGCCTCGGGCGAGCGGCTGGCGGCCGACTGGGTCATCGCGGCCACCGGGGCCCGGCCGCCGGCCTGGCTGGCGTCGTCGGGCCTGGCGCTGGATGCCCAGGGCTTCGTGCTCGTGGACGAGCACCAGCGCAGCACGTCTCATGCGACCGTGTTTGCGGCCGGGGATGTGGCTGCACGCGAAGATGTCCGCATGACGCGGTCGGGTGTCAATGCCGTGCGCGCAGGGCCGGTGGTCGGCGACAACCTGGTGGCCGTTCTCGAAGGCAAGGCCCTGCAGGCATTTCATCCCCGGCAACGAACCCTGTTCCTGCTCTCGACGGGGCCGCGCCACGCGATCGGCGTCTGGGGGCGCTGGAGCCTCGCGGGCCGTTGGGTATGGTGGCTCAAGAACTGGATCGACCGCCGTTATATCCGGCGCCATGGCGGTCCGGCCCAGTCCGCGCCGCCCCCTCGCGATGGCGCGGGCGCGGGCGCGGACAGCAGAGGGGGTTTGGCGTGAACGCGCCGTCGGGTCGCTGGAGCGCCTTGTGGCGCGCGCTGCAGAAGGCGCTGGCGCAGCCGGAGGCCGAACTCGAGGGGCTGGAGACCGCCGTGCGCGCAGCGGCATCGCGCCAGCCTGCGCCCGTGATCTGGTTGCTGGGGAAGGCGCAATCCGGCAAGACCTCGATCGTGCGGGCACTCACCGGGAGCTCGCGCGCCGCCATCGGCGATGGCTTCCAGCCTTGCACGCGGACGGCCAGCCGCTACGATTTTCCGTCGGACGCCCCCGTGGTCAGCTTCCTCGACACGCGCGGCCTCGGGGAGGTCGATTACCACCCCGATGACGACATCGCCTTGTGCGAGTCCCGCGCCCACCTGGTGATGGCGGTGGTCAAGGCCACCGACACCCGGCCCGGGGTGCTCGTCGATGTGTTGCGCAAGGTGCGCGGCCGGCATCCCGAATGGCCGCTGCTGGTCGTCCAGACCTGCCTGCACGAGGCTTATCCAGCCGGCATGGAGCACGTCGTGCCTTATCCGTTCGAGGCGGCCGACTGGATGGATCGTGTACCGGACGCGCTGCGCAGGTTGCTGCTGGCCCAGCGCGAGCAGTTCGAGGCGATGCCCGGTTTCGGCGCAGTGCATTGCGTGCCCGTCGATTTCACGCTTCCGGAAGACGGTTACGTGCCGGTCGAATACGGTATCGACAGCCTGTGGACGGCGATCGAGGAGACTTCGTCCCTGGGTCTCCAGGCACGGCTCCGCGCCGACCCGGAGGTCAGCGATCTATACAGCCGCGCGGCCCATCCGCACATTGTCGGGTACAGCCTGGCCGCCGCCGCCGTGGGTGCGGTGCCCGTGGTGGACCTGGCGCTCGTGCCGGCACTGCAGGCCCGCCTCCTGAAGGTGCTCGCGGGGATCTATCGCCTGCGCTGGAACGCGCGCAACAGTTCGGAGTTCATCGGGCTGCTGGGTGGCGGTTACGCCGTGGGTTACGGCCTGCGGATCGCGGGGCGCGGTATCGCCAAGCTCGTCCCCGTCCTGGGACAGACGGTGGGCGCGGTCTGGGGTGCGAGCGCCAGCGGCGCGATGACCTACGCGCTCGGCAAGGCCGCCTGTGCGTACCTGGCCCGCCGCCGCGAAGGGCAGGCGATCGAGGCGGAGACGCTGCGTGCCATTTATCGCGACGCGTTGAAGACGGGGCGGCGCATGATGCGGGAGCAGCGCTCGATCCAGCGCCTGCCGCCGCCGGACGCGCCCGACCGATGAAAGACCTCATCGCCCAGTTCGGCTGGCCGCGGCTCGTCGCGATCGCGATTGCGCTCGCGCCCCTGGTCATCTTGCCGGTGCTCGGCACCGTGTGGCTGTGGCAGGCGGGCGGGATGTTGTGGTGGCTCCTGGGCGTGGCGCTGGCCGCAGCGAGCGGGCTCTTGCTGAACAAGCTGGCGGTCATGCGCGAGCAGCGCGCCCTGGACCGATCGACCACCGAGCCGGGCGCGCACTGGCCCGGTGATGCGGAGCAATGCTGGCGCAAGGTGGAGGCCCTGGCGGACGAGGCCACCCCGGAGGAATGGCCGCTGAGCGACGGGGCGGGCCTGATGCGACTCGCCCGCAGGGTCCTGGTCATGGTGGCGGGGCACTTTCATCCCCGTGCCAGCCAGCCCCTGCTGCAGATGACCCTGCCGCACACGCTGTTGATCATCGAGCGCGCGTCCCGCGAACTCCGCGAAGAGGTCGTCGGGACGATTCCTTTCAGTCATCGGCTGACGCTCGGCACGGTGGCCCACGCACGGACCCTGCGGGAGCTGTTCCGGCGCCACGAGGGCTGGATTCGGGCCGCCCGGGCCGTGGTGTCGCCGCAGCGTGCGGTCGTCGAGGAGTTGCGCCGGGCGGTGTTCGGCGAGCTGCTCGAACACGGGTCGGACCGCGTGCAGACCTGGCTGCTGCGTGAATACATCCGCAAGCTCGGCTATCACGCGATCGAACTGTACGGCGGACTCGTGCAACTCGACGACAGTGTGCCGCTGGAGGCCCCGGTCCCCCGCCTGGCCGGCGACGAGGCTGCCGCCGATGCCCGCGCCGCTGACACCGCGGAACCACTGCGCATCCTGTTGCTCGGCCGCGCGAACGCAGGTAAATCCAGCCTCATCAACGCCTTGTTCGGCGAAGTGACGACGGCGACCGACGTCTTGCCGGACACCACCACCGGCATCGAGCCCTTCCGGCTGGATCGCGACGGCGCATTGCGGGCCCTGGTGTTCGACACGCCCGGCTTCGACGGCGAGCTTTTCGACGAGCGGGCCCTCGAGAGAATCGCCCGGGAAGCCGACCTGCTGCTGTGGGTGAGCGCGGCCAACCGCGCCGACCGGGCCGAGGAACGCGTGCGGCTCGACCGCTTGCGTGCTTCGCTCGCGGATCCGGCGCGGCGCGCCCCGCCGATGCTGGTGGTGATGACGCACATCGACCAGCTGCGCCCGATGCGCGAGTGGGATCCGCCCTACGTGCTCGATCCGCCACAGGGCGCCAAGGCCGGCCAGATCGTCGCAGCCATGGCCCGGGTCGCCGCCGACCTGGACGTGCCGATGGCGCAGGTCATTCCGGTTTGCCTGGCCGAGGGCATGACCTACAACGTCGACGATGCGCTCTGGGCCGCGATGCTGCTGGAGCAACCCGACGCCGATCGGGTGCGGCTGTTGCGCTGCCTGCGCGCGCGCCAGCGCGACGAGGACTGGCGCCTGCTCTGGGCCCAGCTGCGGTCGGCGGGCCGCGTGCTGGCCTCGCTGCGCGCCTCCGGCGGAACCGATTCCCGCTGATCCCGGGGCCCGCCACAGCCGGATCGCCGGCTGAAACATATTTGCAACATTTCTTTCCTAACATACGCGCATCGCCAATCCATGCCGATGCTCGATCCGCTGGGCCCGTCGCGCACCAGTGAGGGCAGGCTGTCTTGACCAATACGGATATCGCCGGATATCGGGAGCCCCCCATGCTATCTCGCCGCAAGCCTTTCAAGTCGCTGCTGGTTTCCGCGACTCTCGCGATGACCGCGGGCGCCATCACACTCGTTTCCGCCGCCGATCTCGACAACGTGATCCGGAAGGGCGACGAGCGGATCCGCGTAGCCCAGGCCTCCCAGGACCGCATCGATGACGTGGTCGAGGCGACCCGCGGCCTGGAAAACCAGTACCGGACTGTCCTCAAGGAGATCGACGGCCTCGAGGTTTACACCGACCTGCTTGCATCCCAGGTCGAGGCGCAGGGCACCGAGATCGAGGACCTGGGCGCATCCATCGACCAGGTGACGGTCATGGAGCGCCAGATCACGCCGCTGATGATCCGCATGATCGAGGGACTGGAGCAGTTCGTCGCGCTGGATGTGCCGTTCCTGCTCGAGGAGCGTCGCGAGCGCGTGGCAGGACTCGAGGAGCTGATGGCCCGGGCCGACGTCACCGTCGCCGAGAAGTTCAGGCGCGTGACCGAGGCCTACCAGATCGAGATCGATTACGGCCGGACCATGCTGGCTTACAAGGGCACCCTCGAACTCGACGGCGGTTTGCGCGAGGTGAATTTCCTGCGCGTCGGCCGCGTCGGGCTGTATTACCAGAGTGTGGATGCCGAGCGGACCGGCGTATGGAACAAGTCCACCGGCGAATGGCAGGCGCTCGATTCCAGCGAGGCGCGCAACCAGGTTCGCCTGGGCCTGCGGATGGCCAACAAGCAGGTCGCGCCCGACCTGCTCCTGCTGCCGGTACCGGCGCCCGAGGTGACGTCATGATGCGCAATTCCCTGCTTGCCGGCGTGCTCGCCGCTTCTCTCCTCGCCTCCGGCGTCCTCGTCTCCACCGCCGTACTTGTGCCGGGCGTTGCGGGCGCCCAGGAGCAGGCGCCGTCGATGGCCGAGCTGCTGCGCCGGGTCGAACAGGGCCAGGTGCGCGACCAGCAGGCCTTCCAGCAGCGCGAAGCGGAATTCCGCGGCGCCCGTGCCGACCAGGAGCGCCTGCTCGCCGAGGCGCGCGAGCGTCGTGCCGAGCTGGAGGGGACCAGCGAAGACCTCGAAGCCACCTACGAGGAGAACGAGGTGCGTATCGGGGAGCTCGAGGCCGCGCTCGACAAGCGGCTTGGGTCGTTGCGCGAACTGTTCGGCGTGCTCCAGCAGGTGTCCAGCGACACCCAGGGCCTGTTCGAGAATTCGCTGGTAAACATCCAGTACCCCGAACGCACCGCGTTCCTCGCTGACCTCGCGGCAAAGATGGGCACCACGTCCCGCCTCGCCTCCATGGAGGAGGTCGAGCGCCTGTGGTTCGAACTGCAGCGCGAAATGACCGAGCAGGGACGCGTGGTGCGTTTCCCGACCGAAATTATCGAGCTCGACGGCACACGCGGCCCGGCAGACGTCACACGTGTGGGCGTGTTCAACATCATCGCGGGCGACAATTATCTCCAGTTCACGCCGCAGACGGGCAATGTCTCCGTGATGCCGCGCCAGCCGGAACAGGGCCGATTCGTCCGCTCGGTCGCCAACCTCGACGAGGCCGCCGGCGGCACCGAGATGGTGAATTTCGCCCTCGATCCGACCCGCGGCCAGATCCTTTCCCTGCTGACGGAGAAGCCGAACCTGGTGGAACGCATCCAGCAGGGCGGGGTCGTCGGCTACGTGATCATCGGCCTGGGCCTGCTCGGGCTGTTGCTGGCCGCGGAACGGCTGGTCTCCCTCGGCCTCGCGAGCAGCAAGGTCTCCGCGCAGCTGAAGCGCGAGCAGCTCGACAGCGGCAACCCGCTCGGCCGGGTGCTCAAGGTGGGCGAAGAGAACCGGCGCAAGGACACGGAAACGCTGGAGCTCAAGCTCGGTGAGGCGATCCTCCACGAGACCCCGGCCCTGCAGCGCGGCATCCTGTTTCTCAAGCTGATCTCCGTGGTCGCGCCGTTGCTGGGGCTGCTCGGCACGGTGACCGGCATGATCGTGACCTTCCAGGCGATCACGCTGTTCGGCACCGGCGACCCGAAGCTGATGGCGGGCGGAATTTCGCAGGCGCTCGTGACGACCGTCCTCGGTCTCGTGGTCGCCATCCCGATCGTGTTCCTGCACACCATCGTCAACGGCCGCGCCCGCCGCATCCAGCACGTCCTGCAGGAGCAGGCGGCCGGCGTCATCGCCGAGCGCGCCGAGGAGCTCGGGGGCGACGGCGGCAAGCGCCAGGCCCTGGCGGCCTGAGTAACGGAATCCGGCCGAGATGCAAGGACTCTTCGACCAGTACGCGGCGATCCGGGATTTCCTGGAGCTCGGCGGCGACGTCCTCGACCTGATCGTCGTGGTCATTTTCGCCATGTGGGTGTTGATTCTCGAGCGGATCATTTTCTTCAGCCGCCAGCGTCGCCGCCTGGAACAGGCCGTGCGCCAGCGCTGGGAGACGCGGCCCGAGCGGCAGTCCTGGAACGCCAAGCAGGTGCGCGACGCGCTGGTGTCGCGTTTCAAGCTGCAGGCGAATGCAGGTATCCCGCTCATCAAGACGATGGTCGCGCTGTGTCCCCTGCTGGGCCTGCTCGGCACGGTCACCGGGATGATCGCGGTCTTCGAGGTCATGGCCGTCTCGGGCACCGGCAATGCGCGCTCCATGGCGTCGGGCGTGGCGATGGCCACGGTGCCCACCATGGCGGGCATGGTCGGCGCGCTGTCCGGCGTCTTCGCCGGCATCATGTTGTCAAGAAAGGCGGATCGCGCGGTCGAGAAACTGCGCGACAGCCTCACCATGGATCACTAGGGAGTCATTGCAGATGCGTCAGCCTCTCGGCGTCCTCAGCCGCGACGAAGAAGAACAGGAGATCAACATCACGCCGATGCTCGACGTGGTGTTCATCATGCTGATCTTCTTCATCGTCACGGCCTCTTTCGTCAAGGAGGCCGGCATCGACGTGAACAAGCCGGATGCCTCGACTTCCGTACCCAAGGAAAAGGCGAACATCCTCATCGCCATCGATGCCAACGACAAGATCTGGATCGACCGCCGCATGGTGGACGCGCGCGCCGTGCGCGCCAACATCGAGCGGCTGCACGCCGAGAATCCGCAGGGCACCGTGGTGATCCAGGCGGACAAGGACTCGCGCACCGAGATCCTGGTCGGCGTCATGGACTCGGCACGAATGGCCGGTGTCTATGATGTCGCGATCGCCGCACCGACGAGCGGGGAGTAGGCGGGCACCATGCTGTCGCGCTATGCCATCGCGATCCCCGGGGGACTGTTGATCACCTTCCTGCTGGTGTTTGCCATGCAGGCGCTGATCACCATGGGAAATCGCGACCTGGACGATTCGAGCGTCAGGCATTTCGTGGATTTCGTGCAGGCCCAGCGCGAGGAGATCGTCGAACGCAAGGATCGCAAGCCCGAGCGACCGCCCGAGCCGACGGCGCCCCCTCCGGACCAGCCGCAACCGCGCACCGATGCGATCGATCCGCTCTCGGACAGCATCAGCATCGGTGCCGCCCCCATGAGCACCGACGTGCAGCTCGGCGGCATCGGACTCGGGGGTGGTGATGGCGATTACCTGCCCATCGTCAAGGTGGCGCCCGTCTATCCGCAGCGTGCCCTGTCGCGCGGCATCGAGGGCTGGGTGGTGGTGGAATTCACGGTCACCACGGCGGGTACCGTCCGCGATGTTCGCGTCGTGCAGGCGGAGCCGCCCGGGATGTTCGATACGGCGGCACGGGACGCGGCCCTGAAATTCAAGTACAAGCCGCGCGTCGTGGACGGCGAGGCCATCGAAGTGGCCGGCGTCCAGAACCGCATCGTATTCAAGATCGAGCAATGAGCATGACCAGCAACCTTTCCGGCATCCTGGCGGGCACGCGAGAACGGACGCGGACTGGGGCGCATGTGCTGGCGCTCGTGATTGCTGCGACGTTCGGCGCGGGACTGTCCTGGGCGCCCGCGGTCGAGGCGCAGCAGCCCGGCGCACAGAAGCGCGAGTCACGGGCCACGCCCGCCATGCGCGAGAGCGTCTATCGCGAACTGAGCGCGGCGCAGACGGCGGCCGACAACGGTGACGCGACGGAGGCGATCCGCCTGCTGGATCGTGTGCAGCAGCGCAAGGATCTCAACAGCTACGAGCTGGCCCAGCTCTACAATTTCTACGCCTTCATCTATTACTCCCAGGACCAGTACGACAAGAGCGTCGAGGCCTACCGCAAGCTGCTGGCGCAGCCCGACATCCCCGAGGCGCTGGAGATCAGCACGCTCTACGGCATCGCGCAGCTGTCGCTCGTGACCGAGGATTACGAGGGCGCCGCGGCTTACCTGGAGCGCTGGTTCCGGCTGGTTCCCGATGCGGGTCCGGACGCCTATGTGCTGTTGTCACAGGCCTACTACCAGCAGGGCGAGCACGAAAAAGCGCTGCGCCCGCTCAACACCGCGATGAAGCTCGCCCGCGAACAGGGCCGGCCCATCAAGGAGAACTGGTGGCTCATGTCGCGGGCGCTGAATTTCGAGCTGGGCCACTACGGTCGCGTGGTGGAGGCCCTCGAGGCGCTGCTGACGGACTACCCGCGGAAGGAATACTGGGTCCAGCTGGCCGCCATGTACGGTCAGACGGACCAGGAGAAGAAACAGCTCGTCGCCTACGAGATCGCCAACGAGCAGGGCCTCCTGACCCAGGAGCGGGAGCTCGTGCTGCTCGCCCAGCTCTATCTCCAGCAGGACGTGCCCTACAAGGCGGCGCGGGTGCTGGAGGACGGCATGGAGAACGGCCGCATCGAGAAAAAGGCACGGAACCTGCGGTTGTTGTCGCAGGCCTGGATGCTCGCGCAGGAAAGTGATAACGCCATCGAGGCCCTCAGAGCGGCGGCAGCCAGTTCAGACGATCCGGAGCTCTACCTGCGCCTCGCGCAGCAATACGCGGGGCTTTCGCAGTGGCAAAACGCGCTGGAAGCTGCCGAAACCGCACTGGAAAAAAACGTCGAAGCAAAAGGCGAAACGCACATGCTGATGGGCATGGCGCAATTCAACCTGGATCGTCTCGACCAGGCCCGCCGGAGCTTCCGCGCCGCGACCGGTTTCGAGCGCAACGCGCCGAGCGCGCGGCAATGGATCGAGTACATCGACCGGGAGCAGGCGCGCAAGGAACAGCTCGCGCGCGCGCGGTGACGTTCTTGCAGCGCGCACTGCAGCAACGGCATGTGGCGCTACTCCAATTCGACATCCGGCTGTAACAGCAGCTTCATAAATCCCCCCTAGACTGCGCGCCAATCGACCGTTCGGTGCGGGTCGTCCAGACCATCGCGCCAGCAAATTCTAGTGTTCACCGCCCCCGGGGGATCTTTAATCATGCGGGTATTCGTAGCAGTCTGGCTCCTTGCGTTTTCGAGCATCGGCTTCGCAGCGCAGTATGGTCCCGGCGACGTGGCTGTTTTCGTTTTCGACCGCGGTCTCCCTGCCGAAGGCGTGACCGTCGAGCTGGATGGCGAGCGGCTGGGCGAGACCGACGAGCTGGGCGCGCTCGATCTCGTCGTCGGCGCAGGCGCTCACGAGTTCACGTTCTCCCGATCCGGACGCGTCGTCGCAACCGTCCCGTTCGATCTGTCCGCACGCCAGTCCGCGGAGATCTCCGTCACGCTACTTGGGATCGGCCGCGAACCCCGTGTGCAGCTGCGCCAGTTCGAGGGAGCAGAAGGTGTCGCGACTGTCGGCGGAACCGTTTACGATCCTTCGGGGAACCCGCTCGGCGGCGCCACCGTCAGTGTGCCGGGCCAGCAGGCCGAGGCGCTGACCGCGGACGACGGCAGCTTCAGCCTGCAGATGGCGCGCGGTGTGTTCGACCTGAGCATCGACCATCCGGAGTATCCCGCCCTGACCTTGCCGGGCGTGCGCGCCCTCGCCAGCGTGGAGGGATCGCTCGATATCGTCCTTCGCTCTGCCGCGACCGCCGACGGCGGCATCGAGGAACTGGTGGTCACGGGTCGTTATATCCCGGACACGGCCATCGCCAACGAGCGCAGTGCCGAGTCCGTGCTCGACGTGATCACCGCGAAGGAGATTTCCCTGGCGGGCGATTCGACGGCTGCGGATGCCCTGCAACGCGTCACGGGTGTGACCATCCAGAAGGATCTTCCCGTCGTGCGCGGTCTCAATGACCGTTTCTCGACCACCTTGCTGAACGGCGCAGAGATTCCCAGCCCGGACCCGTCGCGACGCGCCATCGGCCTGGATATTTTTCCGACCGACCTGATCGGCGGGATCTCCGTGCAGAAGACCTACACGCCCGACCTGCCCGCCGATTTCTCGGCCGGCGCCATTCGCATCGAGACGCGTGGCGTCCCGGAAGAGGTCGAGGGAAGCCTGTCGGCCAGCGTCGGCTACAACACCCGATCCACCACCGAGCGTGGCCTGATCTACCAGGGCGGCGATCGTGACGATCTCGGTTACGACGACGGCACACGGGATATCCCGAATGTCGCCGCGACGTTGACCAACAGCGGCCGCACGCCGCTCAGCGCACTGACGCCGGCGCAGAACGAGCAGGTGGCCGAGTCGCTGCCGAACAACTACAACATCATGGGTTCGGAGCTCGATCCGGATTTCGGCTTCGCCGCCTCTCTCGGAGGCCGGGCGGATCTCGGTGATGTGCCGGTCGGCGCACGAATCGCATTGCAATACGACAACAAGTGGCGCTTCCGGCGCGAGTCCCGCGCCAGCTTCACCAACATCACCTCCGGCGGATTGTTCGGCGAGGACTCGGAGCTGCAGCGCACGGAGAACACCGTCACCACCGGTGCCATGCTCGGCGCGACCGCCGAACTGGATCCCCGGAACACCATCAACCTGCTGTCGCTGTTGTCACGAATCTCCGTAGACGGGACGTTCTTCGAGCAGGGATTCAACGTCAGCGATTCGCGGGATTTCCGCAGCCTGACGCTGGAATGGTCGGAATCCCAGCTGTTGTCCAACCAGCTCAGCGGCTCACACGAGCTGGACTGGCTCGGCGGCTTCGCCGCGGACTGGCAGGTGTCGCTCTCGAATGCCGAGCGTGACGAGCCCGGTACCCGCGAATACACCTACTCCCGTCCCGCCGGCAGCGATGAAGTCTACCGGTTGGCGACCGGGCCGGGCGAAGCCGGCCTGCCTCCGGTGTGGAGCTGGGAATTCCTGGACGAAGACACCCTCGATGCGGGTCTCAATCTCGCCTTCCCGGCCGAGTTGTTTTCGAACTGGACCGGCGAATGGAAGGTCGGCGTCGGCGCCGTGCAACGCGAGCGGGACTACGAAATCGTCCGCTGGCGCTTCGCCCTGGCGCCGGGCGCAGGAGCGAACGATCCGTTCTTCTTCGAGACGTTCGCCTTCCCCTCGCCCGAAATGATCCTGATCCCGGAACGCATCGGACCCGACGGCTTCCAGCTGGTGAATGCCAGCACCGCGGCCGCCGGCGGGGCCAACGCCGACAACTACCAGGGCGAGCACGACATCCTGTCGACTTACCTCATGGGTGACTTTTACATCGGCAGCGCCTATCGCCTCCAGGCCGGTGCCCGCATCGAAGCCTCGGACCTGTCGGTGACGACGAGCTCCCTGACCACCCAGGGCGCGGTCAGCGAGGGGCGGATCGACGAAACGGACGTGCTGCCGGCCGTCAACCTGACATGGTTCCTCAACGATGAGAGCCAGCTGCGCATGGCTGCCAGCAAGACGCTCAATCGCCCGCAGTTCCGTGAACTTTCGCCGGCGCCCTTCCGCGATCCCGAGACCCGTTTCGAGGCCGTCGGCAATCCGAATCTCGACCAGGCCGAGATCCTGAATTTCGACCTCCGTTACGAGCGTTACTGGTCGAACGACGAAGGCTTCACCATCGCGGCGTTCTACAAGGATTTCACCGATCCTATCGAGGTCGTGACCATCGGTGGTGGCTCCGACGATCGCGGTGTGCGTTCCTTCGCCAACGCCGACGGCGCGGAGCTCTACGGCGTGGAGATGGATGCCCGCTACAACTTCGCCAGCCTGGCCCCCAACACGCCGTTCTTCTCGAACATGTACATCGCCGGCAACCTGGCGTTGATCGAGTCCGAGGTCGAGGTCAGCGCGTCCGATCTCGGGGTCAGCACCAACAGCAAGCGCCGCCTCCAGGGGCAGTCGCCCTGGGTCGGCAACGTGACTTTCGGTTACAGCAACCCGGAGCGGGAAATCGACGCGGTGCTGCTGGTCAACGCCTTCGGTGAGCGCATCAGCGAGGCGGGGATCAACGGTGTCCCCGACGCCGAGGAACAGACGGCGACGCAGCTCGATTTCAACTATCGCCAGGCGTTTTTCGACAACTGGATGCTCGGCGTTAAGTTCCGCAACCTGCTCGACAGCAAGATCGAGGTCCAGCAGGGCAACACGATACAGCGCAGCTACCGCACCGGCCGGACTTATTCGCTGTCCCTGGACTACCGGTTCTAGCCCGGTCCGGTCGACTCTTTCGTAATACCACCGCAACAACCACCACTTATCTTCGACGCGCCCACAGCTGGAGGAATCTCCGATATGTTTTCAAAGAACACCGCCCTTATCGCCATCATGGCCAGCGCCGCGATCATCGCGGGCTGTGATGATGACGACGGATCCGATTTCGGACCCGGATCTCCCTCGATCGTCATCAACCAGCCGCCCATCACCGTGATCGTTCCCGGTGGCGGCGGTGGCGAGACGCCCGACCCGACGCCCGGCGACGACACCGTGGGTGGCCAGCCGATCGGGCCCGGCCTGGTCGACAATCCCAACGACCCGATTCCGGACGGCGCGATCCTTGGCCTGGTCGCGTCGAACGACGGCGACAGCGCTACCGGCCCGACACCCGCGCCGGCCGCCGTCGCGTCGGATCCCTGGGCGATCGCCGATTTCTTCGCCGGCGCGAGCGCCACGACGCCCTTGAATAATACCGAGGACGTCCGTGGCGCCATCGACAGCACCGGCATGCCCATCGGCTCGCCGGCCCGCCTGTCCGCCGCCTTTTCCGCCCCGGACGTTTGGCCCCCCGCTTCGGCGACCGATGCGACCTCGCTGCCGTTGCCGTCCTATATCGGCAATACCAGCTACATCGGCGCGATGGCGCCCGGCGTCGCCCGCGCGGACCAGTGGACCCGCGACTGGACCGTGCGCGTCAACGGCAACAACGACGTTTGGGGCTTCGCCGGCGGCGAGCCTGGAACGGCCCTGGCCGGCAACACCTCCGCGCCGGTTGCTGACGGCACCTGCCCCACGGGCACGACACTGGCCGGATCGTTCTCCGACCTGATCGGCGCCCTGGCCGACGACGGCGAAGGCCTGTTCACCGGCAGCGCCGCGAGCGGCGACTACGACGTCTGTACGTTGGCGGCCCGCTATGACACCGACGCTTCGACGATCACGTTGACCAATGACAACGTCTACAACATCGCCGACGGTTTCCCCGGCACCAAGGTCGGCACCGGCGACGACGAAGACGCGACCAATGACGTCAGCGTCAACCTCGTGATCGAAGCCGGCACGCTGATCTACGGCGAGCCGCAGGAAGCGTTGATCGTCACCCGCGGTGCGACCATCGAAGTCAACGGCACCCGCGATGCGCCGGTGGTCATGACCTCCCGCGCGCAGCTGACGAATCGCTTCGACGGCGATCCTTCGACCGGCGTAGATGGCAGCCAGCAGGGCGAATGGGCCGGCTTCGCGCTCATGGGGCGCGCCCGCAGCAACCAGTGCGGCGGCGGCGATTTCGCCAACTGCAACGTGCTCGCCGAGGGCGGTGTTGGCAGCTATGGTGGCGACGACGACGAGGATTCCTCGGGCAACGTCAACTTCCTGGTCATCCGCCACGCCGGCAACGACCTCGACGGGCAGGGCAACGAGCTGAACGGCTTCACCCTGTTCGGCGTGGGCCGCAACACCGAGCTGCAGTACGTGCAGATCCACCGCGGCTTCGACGACGGCATCGAGTTCTTCGGCGGCAATGCCTTCATCCGTTACCTGGTGCTCACCGGCAACGGCGACGACAGCCTCGATTACGATTCCGGCTGGACGGGCGGTGCGCAGAACGTGCTGATCATCCAGGAGGGCGCCCCCCGCGGCAACAACGGGATCGAGGCCGATGGCCGCTTCGCGCTGGAGCCGTTCACCTTCGAGCTGCTGGCCAACGTGACGATCCTCGGCCCCATCAACCGCGCGTCGAACAATCCGGCTTCGGGTGATGAGGGTATCCGGTTCCGCGAGGGCAAGCGCGGGCAGGTGCACAACTCGATCGTCACGGGCGAGTACAGCGGTTGCATCAACTTCAACGACGATGACACCTTTGCGCGCGCCGACGAAGCGGGTGGCACGGCCCCGAACGACCCGGGCCCGCACCTGATCTTCCGCAATTCCATCGTGGATTGCGTCGCCGGACCGAACTACAAGCAGGAGTAAGGCTGACGGTTACACGCCCGACCCGCGCCACGGAAGGTGCGGCGCCGGGCGACCACCACCAAAATAGCCTGGAGCGGCGTCGCAGGAAACTGCGGCGCCGTTTTTTTAATGGCGCCGGTATCTCACGGAGCATCTATACTCGGGTTGAGTGAGCCATGCCCGCTGGTGTCACGGTGGACGGAAATGCTTTCGCAGGAACGGCTGTATTCCACCCTGGACGGACTCGAGACGTTGACCACCGATGTCTCCGAGGACGACCTCGTGAACATGGCCGTGGAGCTTGCGCAGTCGGCGACCGACAGCGCCATCGCCTATCTGCATTTTCTCAACGACGACCAGGAGACGATCGAACTCGTCACCTGGTCCGAAGCGACCCTCAGGCATTGCCAGGCGACTTACGACCGCCATTACCCCCTCGCCGCGGCGGGAATCTGGGGCGACGCGGCTCGTACGGGCCTGCCCTGTATCCACAACGATTATTCCGGCGAGGCCGGACGCCGGGGACTGCCGGCGGGTCACGTGCCGCTGTCACGCCACCTCGCCGTGCCGGTCGTGGACCAGGGGCGCGTGCGCATGCTGATCGGGGTCGGCAACAAAGCCGGGCCCTACGACGAGTTCGACACGCACCTGCTGGATATCGTCGCGCGTCGTGCGTGGTCCGTGGTTCGTCAGCGCCGCATGGTCCGCCGGCTGCTCAGTATCGAACGCCAGTTCGTCGAGATGGAGAACGTCAACCTGTTCTGCGGCCTCCAGTACGACTGCGATCTCGATCAACTGGCTTGCGATTCCATGTTCGCGACGGTTTTCCGCATGGGTGCGATGGAACCGCTGCCTGCCCGCCTGGAAGAGCTGCTGGCCTTCATCGCTCCGGAGGATCATCAGAACGTCCGCTGGCTGCTCGGCGAACCGGGCGAGACGCGCCGCGAGGCAAAGATCCGATGCCGGAGACCGGGCGGTGACTTCACGGCCGAGTTGCGCAGCAAGTACCGCCGGCGCGAACTGGGCCGCGGATTCGTGGCCGTGGCGACCTTGCAGGATTGCTCGCATCAGGTCGATATGGACGTGTTGCGGCACCGCGCCGAAACCGACCCGCTGACGGGATTGCCGAACCGCCATCGCCTGCACTCGTTCCTCGACGCTCCCCGGGACGCGCCCGGAGCCGGCCCGGTGGCATTTCATTACATCGACCTCGACGGGTTCAAGCCGGTCAACGACGCGCATGGCCACCTCGCGGGCGATGAGCTCCTGCGGATCATCGGCAAGCGCCTGCAGGGCACGGTCCGCGAGGAGGACCTCGTGGTGCGCCTCGGGGGCGATGAGTTTGCCCTCGTCCAGTCGACGGTCGACGGGCCGTCGTCGGTGCTGGCGATGGCAGAGAAGGTCATCGCGGCCATAGAAGCGCCGGTGGTGATACGCGACGAGACGCTGCAGATCAGCGCGAGCATCGGAGCGGCGATCCGGACAGGGTATGATCAGCCACTTCACGAGGTCATCGCCGCCGCGGACCGGGCGCTCTACCAGGCCAAGGCGGCGGGCGGTGGTCGCGCGGTCTTCTGGCATTGATCCAGCGTCGCCCGCATCACGCGGCCCGCTGTCAACGGATTGGAGCACGGCATGAGAACCGGAGTTTCACAACTTCGCGCAGCAGCAGCAATGACTTTCGTGGCGCTGGCCCTGGGTGGCTGTGCGTCGATGAACAAGAGCGAGTGCCTCGCCGTCGACTGGCGGGTCATCGGCTACGAAGACGGTGTCGCGGGCCATGCCGGCGATCGCGTCGCGGTGCATCGCAAGGCGTGTGCGAAGCACGGCGTGGCGCCTGACCTGGAGCGCTACCAGCAGGGGCGCCGGGAGGGCCTGGAGGAGTATTGCAGGCCGGCCAACGGGTTCCGGGTCGGCGCACGCGGTGTTGCCTACCAGGGCGTCTGTCCCGCTGAGCTCGAGGCCGCATTCACGGCGGCGCACCAGTCGGGCGCCCGGCTGCACTTGCTGGAGTCGCGGGTCGCGCAGGCTGATTATTCGCTTCGCGCGAAACAGCGCGAACTGGAGGCTCTCGAGGAATCGATGTTGCAGAACTCGCTGATCGTAGTCAGCGCCGAATCGACCGCCGAGGAGCGCGCGCAAGCCCTGCTCGATACGCGCCGCATGGCGGAGGACTCCGGGCGACTCAAGAGCGAGGTCCGCCAGCTCGAATCGGATCGGCAGGTCCTCGCACAGGACCTGGAAGCCTATCGCGCCAGCCTCGCGGAAGGCATCTAGGCGAGCCGGTCTTGTCATCCCCGTCGTGAGTCGTTACCGCTTCGACGCTTTTGTTTTCGATCCCGCTGACGGGCGACTCGAACATGCCGTTACAGGCGAATCCACCACGCTGCGCCCCCAGGTCGCGGCGCTGCTGGCCAGGCTCCTGGAGAGTCCCCGCACCGTCGTGGACCGCGAGGCGCTGTGCCGCGCCGTGTGGGGCGAGAAGGCCGTCGTGGATTTCGAGTCCGGGCTGGCGGCGGTGGTGCGGGAATTGCGCCAGGCTTTCGTGGAGCTTGGCGGTACGGCCGAACTCCTGGAAACCATGCCGCGCCGTGGTTATCGCCTCCTGGCCGACGTCATGCCGCTCGACCTGGGCGTCGGGCCGCCGGGGGACATGCCGGGTTCCCCGAATACGCGCCGGCTCGCCACCCGATGGCCCGGGTTCGTCCTCT
Organism: Wenzhouxiangella sp. XN24; assembly: GCF_011064545.1. Classification (NCBI taxonomy): domain Bacteria; kingdom Pseudomonadati; phylum Pseudomonadota; class Gammaproteobacteria; order Chromatiales; family Wenzhouxiangellaceae; genus Wenzhouxiangella; species Wenzhouxiangella sp. XN24. The sequence continues at coordinate 209,841 of NZ_JAAMFG010000017.1, read as the reverse complement.
TTTCACTGGCCGGAGCGGTGCTCCTGGCCGGTCTCGCCTGGTGGCTGCAGAAGGCGCCCGACCCGGCGGCAGGTGATGCGGAGCCTGGTCAGGCGGCGCTTGCCGTCTTGCCCTTCGAGCGTTTCGGCGCCCCGGGCACGGACGGCACGCGACCCGAACTGTTGCTGGCCGACAGCCTGCTGGCGGAGTTGTGGCGTGCCGACCTCAGGGACGTCGTGCTGATCGGTCGCGCGACCCTGCGTCCTTACCAGGGGCGAGAGGATGTGGCCACCGCGGTGGCACGGGATCTCGGCGCCCGCCTGCTCGTCGAGGGCAGCATCGTACGGAACGAAGCCGACTGGCAGGTCACGGCCCGCCTGCTGGAAATGCCCGGGGGGCGGGTCCTGTGGCTGGACACGGTGGAATCCTCCGCGGATGTCCTGCCGGCCGGTGACATCGCGGCTCGGCTTGCCGAAAGCCTCGCGCGCGCCTGGGCCACGCAAGCCGGACCACAGGCATTGCAGGGCCTCGGAGAGTAATCGCAGGGCACTGCAGAGTAATTCCAGGGAAGTTTCATGGAAATTCCAGGCGCTTCCCATGGCGGGAACGCCGCTCCGGCGCCATGCTCGTCTCATCGGACCATTCCATCGAGGGAGATTTCCATGCCCAGGCTCAGACTTTCGGCGGTTTTACCGGTCGCGCTCATCGGGCTGCTGCCGGTCACGCTCCAGGCAGACGATTTCGAGACCGTGAATCCCGGCCCTGACGCGGCGCAGATCAGCGGGAGGCCGGGTAACGAGGTACAGGATATCTACCCGGTGAATTTCATCGAGATCAACGGGAAAAACCTCATTCCGCGCAGCATCCTGTGGCTCGAGCCGGGCAGCTACACCATCAAGGTCCAGGTCCTCGCCACGCAACCCCGGCCGCCCGCCGCTCGTGCCAGGAGACACCAGGACTACCCCGGGCACAACGTCATCGAACTGGAACTCGAGGCCGGAAAAACCTACGAGATCCGCGCCCGTTTCAACAAGGGGAGCGAGGGGCCGCCGTACAGCGTGATACTGCACCGCGTCGATGAATAGCCCCGTTGCCGGATAGCGCCTCCCCGGGGCTTTCGCTATAGTGCGGCCACCGTGCCTATGACTCACGCATGCCGCCGATGGCTCCGGGGATACCGCGCATGACCCGGTCTTCCGTGCACCGCAACTGCGGCACGGCGGCTCGTGTTGCGCCGCGGGCCCCCGATCAGCAGGTCACGCTGGCCGCCGAACTTTGCGCGCAACGCGGCGCGCGCCTCACGGCGATCCGGCGCCTGGTCCTCGAGCTGTTGTGGCGGCGCAACGAGCCGATGGGCGCCTACGAGCTCATCGAGGACTGGAAGCGCGCCACGGGACGGACGGTCGGTCCGCCGACCGTGTATCGCGCCCTGGAATTCCTGATCGCGCAGGGCCTCGTGTCCAAGCTGGAGAGTCGCAATGCCTTCGTGCCTTGCGCGCACCCCGAGCACCACCACATCTGCGTGTTTTTCATCTGTGTCGTCTGCGGGGCCTCCACCGAACTCGAGGATCCCGATATCGAGGCGCAGCTGTCGCGCGATGCCGCCACACTCGGTTTCCGCATCGGCCGCCGGATCGTGGAGGTCCAGGGCACGTGCGCGGCGTGTGCGGACGAGTCAGGGGTGGCGCCGCACGCCTGAGCCCTGGATGCCGGGCCGGGCGAGTCGAGCCGAGCCGACGTTCGCACATGCCGGACTGGGTCAGGCGCGAAACGACACTCGCACGCGGGCCACGCTTTCCACCTGCCTGCTGGCTCGCCCCAGCCTGTCGGCTGCCTCGCGGGCGGCCTCGATGCTGTCGAAGGCCCCCAGCGGCAGCTGGAGCTCGAGATAGGCCTTGCCGTCGAGGTAATGAAACATGACGTCGTCCGGCGCCAGCGTCATGCCGACTTCCCGCCAACGCGGTTCCAGCTGCGCCAGCAATGCCTCCCTGCCCGGGAGATGGCTGCTAGGCGCCGCGCGCTGGTCATCTTCCGGGTCGATGTGCACCAGCACGTCGTCGAGATCTTCGTGGTTGGCCTTCAGCACGTCGGCAACCGCGTCGCTGATCCGGTGTCCTTCGGAGACGCTGATGCGCGGCGCCACCAGCACGTGCACGTCCGCGAGCAGGACGCTGCCCATGCGCCGCGTGCGCAGGGCGTGGGCGCCGCGCACCCCATCGATGCTGCGCACGACCGCCAGCAAGCGCTCCTGTTCCTCCGGCTCGACGCCGGTGTCGATCAACTCGAAAGCGCTGCGCCAGATCATCTTCGCACCCATGCGGCCGATCAGCACCGCGACCAGGATGGCGGCGGCCGCATCCATGAACGGCAGGCCGGCCAGTGTGGCGCCGACGCCGATCAGCACCACGATCGAGGAGACGACGTCGGAACGGTGATGCCAGGCGTTGGCCTCGAGCAGCCTGGAGCGCACCTTGCGCGCGCTGCGCATGGTGTAGTGATAGAGCGCTTCCTTGGAGACGATGGCGAGGACCGCGAAGAACAGCGCCAGGGGTGTAGGCGCGAGGAGGGCGTCCGGTGACAACAGGCGCCGGCCCGCATCCAGCACGATGCCCATGGCGACTGCGAGCAGCACCATCCCGACCGCCACCGTGGCCAGTGTCTCGATCCGCCCGTGGCCATAGGGATGACGGGCGTCGGCGGCCGCGTTCGCCTTGCGGGATGCGAACAGCACCATGAAGTCGCTGGCGAGGTCCGACAGCGTGTGGGCGCCGTCGGCGATGAGCGCCTGCGAATGCGTCAGCACGCCGCCGACCAGCTGCGCCATGGCCAGCCCCGTGTTGATGACCGCGCCGGCGAGGGTGACGCGCCGCATGATGCGGTAGCGTCCTTCCCCCGGGCGGCCTGCGGACTTAGCTGTCTCCATGGAATGTGGACTCCCGGGTCCCGCGCGAACTTCGTTCCGGAGTCGGAAAACCTTGAATGTATTGGTTTCTTGCGCCGGACAAGTTCACATTTTGACGGTAGACTCGGGCGTTTACCATCGTTGCACCTGCTGTATTCCGGAGGTCGGCTTGCTCAACGCCAGGAATCTTCCAACCCATCTTCCTTTGCTCTGTGCCGGCAGCCTGCTTCTCGCCGGCCTCGCCGCGAGTCATCCGGCCGAGGCCCGCACGCTGGGCGAGGTCGAATTCGAGTCCTGCGTGCTCACGGCGGCCGGGCTGCCCCGCCCGACCGAGGCCCAGTGCGCCACGATCGCCGTGCCCGAGGATCCGGCCGCGCCGGCGGGCCGCATGATCGACCTTGCGCTCGCCTGGATTCCGGCGGATGCCGAACCCGAGCCGGACCCGGTGTTCCTCATCGCCGGTGGCCCCGGGCAGTCCGCGCGGGAGAGCTACCCGGGTGTTTCTTTCGCATTTCGCGACATATCGAGGAGTCGGCATATCCTGTTGCTCGACCAGCGTGGCACCGGCGGCTCCAACCTGCTGGCCTGCCCGGAGTTCGATGCCGGCGATGAGTCCGTGGACCTTGCGGACCTTTCGATGGAGCAGATCCAGGAGTACGCCGAGGATTGCCGCGATGAGCTGTCGGAAAAGGCCGACCTGCGTTTCTACACGACCGCGGAGGCGGTCTTCGATCTCGATTTCGTGCGCCAGGCGATCGGGGTGGAGCAGGTGAACCTGGTGGGCGTTTCCTATGGCACTCGGGTGGCGCAGCAATACGCCAAGGCGCACCCGGAGCATGTCCGCACGCTGGTGCTCGACGGGGTCGTGCCCGCGACGCTGGCGCTCGGCGGCGAGCATGCAGTCAACCTCGAGGCCATGCTGGAGCGGCACTTCGAGCGCTGCCGGGAAACGCCCGCCTGTGTGGAAGCGCTCGGGGATCCGCGCGAGAAACTGGCGACGGTGGCGGCCCGCCTGCGCGCCGGCGGCCTGGAACCCGTGCGCTATCGCGATCCGACGAGCGGAGAGTGGCGCGAGGTGGAACCCGTCTACGAGCACCTGTCGGCGGTGATGCGCATGTACGCCTATTCGCCGCTGACGGCTGCTGCATTGCCCCTCGTGCTCGACCAGGCGGAGGCCGGGGACTATGCAGCCCTGATGGCCATGGCGGACATGATGATGAGCCAGCTCGGCGGGCAGATCGCCTCGGGAATGCACAATTCGGTGATCTGCACTGAGGATGCCGATGACGTCGCGGGGGGCGCCTCCGACGACGCCGCGGGCACGGTGCTGGGCGACGACTTTGCCGAGCTGCTGTTGACCCAGTGCGCGATCTGGCCGCGGGGCACCCTGCCGGAAGATTTCCGCAGTCCCCTGGCGGGCGACATCCCGGTGCTGGCGATCTCCGGCGAGTACGATCCCGTGACCCCGCCGCGCTACGGCGACGAGGTGGCGGCGTCGCTGGCGCGCGCGCGGCATCTCGTGCTGCCGGGCCAGGGCCACAGCGTGATGGGCGTCGGATGCATGCCGAAGCTGGCCGCCCAGTTCATCGAGGCGGCCGACGCCTCGGAACTCGATGCGAGTTGCCTCGAACGACTCGCGGCCCCGCCGCCCTTTTCCGGCCTGCATGGCTGGGAGCCTTGAACGGAGTATTGCCGTCATGATCAAGGTGAACGACCTGCACAAGACCTTCAAGGCCAAGACGGGGCTCGTACGCGCCGTCGACGGCGTGAGTTTCGAAGCGCCCGACGGCCGGATCACGGGCTTGCTCGGGCCCAACGGCGCCGGCAAGACGACGACGCTGCGCATGCTTTACACGCTCATGCGGCCGGAAAAGGGCACGGTGCACGTGGACGGGCTCGACGCGGTCCGGGAGGCGGCCGCGGTGCGTCGCAGCCTCGGCGTGCTGCCCGACGCGCGCGGGGTCTACAAGCGGCTGACGGCGCGCGAGAACATCACCTATTTCGGGCGTCTCCACGGTCTCGACGCGGGCACCATCGCGGCGCGTACCGAACGACTGGTGTCTGCGCTGGGGATGGAAGATTTCATCGATCGCCAGTCCGAAGGCTTCTCGCAAGGCCAGCGCACCAAGACCGCGATCGCGCGCGCGCTGGTGCACGACCCGAAGAACGTCATCCTGGACGAGCCCACGAACGGGCTCGACGTCATGACGACGAGAGGGCTGCGCGACTTCCTGCTGACCCTGAAATCCCAGGGTCGATGCGTGATCCTCTCGAGCCACATCATGCAGGAGGTCGGCCTGTTGTGTGACCACATCGTGATCATCGCGAAGGGGAGGGTGACGGCCCAGGGCAGCGCCGACACGCTGCGCCGTCTCAGCGGGGAGGAGAACCTCGAGGATGCCTTCGTGCGTCTCATCGGCTCCGAGGAGGGCCTCGCCGCATGAGCACCGTTTTCACCGTCATGCGCAAGGAACTGCTCGACCTGTTCCGTGACCGGCGCACCGTCATGCTGGGCCTGTTCATGGGGCCGTTGCTGTTTCCCGCGCTGATCCTCGGGATGGGTGCGATGGCGGAGTCGCGTGCCAAGACACAGCTGGAGAGCACGCTCGAGCTGCCCGTGATCAACGCGGAGCGGGCGGCGAATCTCATCGCCTACCTCGCGACCCGTGACATCGAGGTGATCGATCCGCCGGACGATCCCCAGCAGGCGATCCGCGACCAGGCCTACGAGGTGATCCTGAGCATTCCCGAGGACTATGCCGAGCGCTGGCGTGCCAGCCGTCCGGCGCTGGTCGAGGTCCTGTACGACAGTTCCCGACAGGATTCCCGCATTCCCGTGTCCCGCGTCGAAAGCGCATTGCGGTCCTACAGTCGCGAGGTCGCCACGATGCGACTGCTGTTGCGCGGCGTCGATCCCGCCCTGGGCGAAGCGCTGGTGCCGGGGCGGCGCGACCTGTCCACTCCGGAGGCCCGTCGCGGCATGGCGCTGGCCTTTCTGCCTTACCTGCTGATCTTGAGCGCGTTCCTCGGCGGCGCCTATCTCGTGATCGACGTCACGGCGGGCGAGCGCGAGCGCCAGTCCCTCGAACCGCTGCTGGCGACGCCCTCGAGCCGCGAGGCGATCATGAGCGGCAAGATCGCGGCCGCGTGTGCCTTCGGCATGCTGAGCCTGTTGTTGATCCTGTTGAGTTTCAAGCTCAGTTTCCAGTTCGCGGGGAGCGGTCCGTTTCGTGGCGTGGACGTCTCGTTTCTCGCGATGCTCAAGCTGCTGGCGATCCTCGCGCCGATGGTGTTGATCGGCACCACCCTGCTGACCCTGATCGCGGCCAGCGTGAAGTCGGTGAAGGAGGCGCAGAGCTACATGAGCGTGCTCATGCTGCTGCCCATCATCCCGACGATCGTGCTGTTGATCAGTCCCGTGAAAAACCAGTTGTGGATGTTCGCCGTGCCGTTCCTCGCACAGAACCAGACCATTCTCATGGTGCTGCGCGCAGAAAGCATCTCGGCGCTGGAATGGATGGTGTACGTCGGCGCGGGCTTCGGGCTCGGGTTGCTGCTATGGCTGGTGGCGGCGCGCCTCTATCACCGCGAGAAACTGGCCATCAGCGCTTGAGGAGAAAGCCTGCGTGTTGTCGCTGATCCTCACCATCCTGGTCGCCGGCCTGTTTTTCTGGGGCGTGCTGATCTTCAACCGGCTGGTGCGCGACCGCAACCAGGTGCGTGCCGCCTGGAGCGACATCGACGTGCAGCTGACGCGGCGTCACGACCTCGTGCCGCAGCTCGTCGATGCGGTTCGCGCTTACGCCGATTACGAGCGCGCTACGCTCACCGCCGTGACCGAGTTGCGCGCCCGGGCGGAGCGTGCCGCCCACCTGCCGGACAAGGCGCGCCTCGAGGACGAGATGGCGGCCGGCCTGCAGCGCCTCCTCGCCCTTGCCGAGGCTTATCCCGAACTCAAGGCCGACGGGAATTTCCTGCAGCTGCAACGTGACCTCGTGGAGGTGGAGGATCATCTGCAGTATGCGCGCCGTTTCTACAATGGCGCGGTGAGGATTTACAACACGCGCATCGAGACGGTGCCGGACCTCCTGGTGGCCCGGCCGTTGAGCTTCAGGCCCGCCGAGTTTTTTGCCGTGGACGACGAGCAGGCCCGGCTGGCGCCGCGCGTGGCGCTCGGCTGAGATGCTGCGCCGCTTCGCCTTCGCGCTGCTGATCGCCTCCGGGGCCATGCCGGCCTGGTCGGCCGAGCGCATTCTCGACTACCAGAGCGAGATCGAGGTCCGGGCGGACGCTTCGATGGAGGTCACCGAGACCATCCGCGTGCAGGCGGAGGGCGAGGCCATCCGGCGCGGCATCTTCCGCGACTTTCCGACCGACTACAAGGATCGCCTCGGCAACCGCTACCGCGTGGGCTTCGAGGTCCTCGAGGTGCGCCGTAACGGCGCCGACGAGCCATACCGCGTCGAGCGCCGCAGCAATGGCGTGCGGGTCTATGCCGGAAGCGCCGATCGTTTCGTCGAACACGGACCGCACGAGTACGTCATCCGCTACCGCACCGACCGGCAGCTCGGCTACTTCGAGAACCACGACGAGCTGTACTGGAACGTCACGGGGAACGGCTGGGACCTGCCCATCGAGCGTGCCGGCGCCGTGGTCCGCCTCCCGGCGTCGATCCCGATGGACGACGTCACCGTGGCGGCTTACACGGGTGCGCAGGGCGGCATGGGGCAGAGCTTTGCTACCGACATCGCCGGTCCGGAAGTCCGCTTCGACGTGACCCGGGCCCTGGGGCCGCGCGAGGGATTGACCATCGTCGTCGGCTGGCCCAAGGGCTATGTGCATGAACCCGGACCCGCAGAGCGCATGGAACGGACTTTGCAGGACAACCGCGGCCTGTTGATCGCGGCCGCCGGGCTCCCGCTGGTGCTCGGCTACCTGTTCTGGGCGTGGTGGCGTCATGGCCGTGATCCCCGCCCGGGGGTGGTGTTCCCGCACTACACGCCGCCCGGCAACTATTCGCCCGCTTCGGCGCGATACATCAGGCGCATGGGCTACGACGCCCGTGCGTTCACGGCCGCAGTGCTCAGCCTGGCGGTGAAGGGTCACCTGCAGATCGAGAAGCACGACAAGAAATACAGTTTGCTGCGCAGCGAATCCGACCAGCCGCTTGCCGCGGGCGAGGCCGCCTTGTTGCGCGCCTTGTTCGAGTCGGGGGCCGCGGTCGAGCTGGACAACGAGAATCATGCAACGATCAGTGCCGCCCGCAGCGCTCACCGCCGCGCCCTGCAACGCGACTACAGAAAGACTTATTTCCTCACGAATTCCGCCATGCTGCTGCCTTCTCTCGGCGCCACTGTCGCGCTGGCCGTCGCCATCGGCCTCCTGGACGCCTTCCAGCCGCTGGTATTCGTCCTGTTCGGCCTCGTCCTCGTGGCGCACATCGTGTTTCTCTACCTCATGCGCGCCCCGACCGCGCGAGGTCGCACGCTCATGGACAAGCTCGCGGGTTTTCGCAATTACCTGGAGGTCGCCGAGAAGGACGAACTGAACCTGCGCAATCCGCCGGAGAAGACGCCGGAGCTGTTCGAGCGCTACCTGCCTTTCGCGCTGGCGCTGGATGTCGAACAGGCGTGGGCGGAGAAGTTCGCCGGCGTGTTCGAGCGTCTCGAGGCCCGGGAAGGTACTACGTATCAGCCGGCCTGGTATCACGGGTCTTTCGACGCGCGCGACCTCGGCGGCTTCACGGCCGGGGTAGGCACGTCGTTGAACTCCGCCATTTCCTCGGCCGCCACGGCGCCGGGATCGACCTCCGGAGGCGGTGGCGGCGGCTTCTCGGGCGGCGGTGGCGGCGGAGGCGGTGGCGGCGGCTGGTGACGGCGGCAGATTGCCGTGTCCGCCGCGATCAGCCCCAGCCGATCTCGTCGAGGTAGTCGTCGTCGAGGCCGAAATAGTGGGCCAGCTCATGCAGTACCGTCCGCCGCACCTCCTCGCGCAGCGCCTCCGGCTCGAGCCCGAGCTCGAGGTGCGGCTGGCGGAAGATCCAGATCGTGTCAGGCATGACATCGACATAGTCGAGCCCGCGATCGGGCAGCGAGATACCCTCGTAGAGTCCCAGCAGCCCGTCGCCATCCGGATCCTGCTCGTCGTCCGGCCATTCCTCGACCACGACCCGCAGGTTCTCGATCCGCGCGACGGCCCAGTCCGGCAGGCTGTCGAGAATCTCGTCTATCGCTTGTTCAAACTCGGCGCGTTCCATGTGTGCAGATTAACAGCTGCGGGGGTCTGGACTCAGCCGGCGAACTGCCACAAAGTGTAGCCATGCCGCAGAAACGCGCCCTTGTCGTCGACGACTCACGTTCCGCCCGCGTCGCGTTGCAGAAGCTGCTCCAGCAGTACGATATCGCCGTGTCGTTCGCGGAGTCGGGTGAGGAGGCGATCGATTTCCTGAAGCACCAGGAAACCGACGTGATTTTCATGGACCACAGCATGCCGGGCATGGACGGTTTCGAAGCGGTGTCCGTCATCAAGTCCGATCCGCGTACGGCGATGATCCCGGTGATGATGTACACCGCCAAGGAGGGCGAAGTGTATGTCGGCCAGGCGCGCGCTCTCGGGGCGCTCGGGGTGCTGCCCAAGCAGGTGCAGCCGGGCGTGCTGTACGAGATGCTGCTCAAGCTCGGCCTGGTTCGGGAGCGGCGCGCCGGGCGGCGGCGGCGTGCTGCGGATCCGGCGGCCCCTGCCGCGGCGCCATCGGCATCCCAGGACGCCACCGACCGGCTGCTGGAGCGCCAGGCGCTCGGCGCCTCGATCCAGGCGCTCGTCACACGCACCCTGCAGGACCAGCATCTCGAACTGCGCTCCGACATCCTCGCGAGCAACCGCGATTTCGCCAAGCGGGTGGCGGAGGAAATCCATGCCAGGCAACAGGCGGACGAAGAGCTGCGACGCCTGGACGTGCCGCCGCCGCGTGGCCCCGGACGTCTCGGCGCGGCACTGATCGCGCTGCTTCTCCTCCTGCCGGCCGGCATCCTGGGATTCCTGTTTCTCGAGGCGCGCGCGGACCGGAATGCGGCTCATGTCGAGACCGCCCGGCTTGCGGAGGAACTGGCCGTGCAATCCGGCGTGGTCGATGCCTTGCGCGCCGAGCTGCGCGACCGCGTAGACGCGGAACGCCTCGAAGCCGGGGGCAGGTACCACGAGCTGGTCGATGCCCTGCAATGGGCGGTCAACCAGGACAACACCTACGGCTTCGACGACATCCCGTTCGACGACGTCCGGCTCGAGCGCCTGCGCGAACTGCTGGATCGGCTGGCCGGAATCGGATTCCGGGGGACGGTCCAGCTCGACGCGCACCTCGGCGAGTTCTGCCTGGCCCAGGACGGCGCGGGCGGCTATCGTCCGGCGGATCCCGAGGTCGCCGTCACGGAGTGTGCGCAACACGGTTACCCGCCCGGCCTGGCCGACGGCTTGAGCGAGCGCCAGTCGGTGAGCTTCGCAAACTTTCTCGCCAGTTCGCCACTGCTGGCCGACGGGGCCATCGAGGTCCGCGTCCGGGCCCGTGATCCCCGAGAGTCGGTGCGCCGCTATTCTTTCCCGGCAAGCATCCGCACGGCAGGGGAGTGGAACGAGGTCGCACGGCTCAATCAACGCGTCGAGTTCAGCCTCATTCCCGCCGAGTGAATGCCCCGGCCGCCAACGCCGACCGCCTCCGGATCCAGGGCCTGTCCATAGGTGCCCTGAACGACGTTTCGCTCGACGTGGCGGCCGGGGAGATCGTGTGCCTCTCGGGCGAGTCGGGTTCCGGCAAGACCCGGCTGCTGCGGGCGATCGCCGATCTCGAGCCTCACGAGGGCGAGGTGACGCTCGGGGAGGAACGACGATCCGCCGTGGCGGCCCACTGCTGGCGCGGCTGGGTGATGCTGGTCCCGGCGGAGAGCAGCTGGTGGGCGGACCGCGTGATCGAACACTTCATGGAACCGGTGCCCGGCAGCCTGGCGGCGTTCGGCTTCGGCGAGGAAACCCTCGACTGGGAGGTCGGCAGGCTGTCTTCCGGAGAGAAGCAGCGCCTGGCCGTGCTGCGGGCATTGTCACACGAGCCGCGCGCCCTGTTGCTCGACGAGCCGACGGCCAATCTCGATCCCGACACGACGCGCACGGTCGAGTCCTGGTTACGTGAACACGTGCGCGCGCAGCGCATTCCGGTGATCTGGGCGGCGCACGATCGGGCGCAGATCGGGCGCGTCGCCGATCGGCACTTCACGATCCGCGGCGCGGCGCTCGAGGAAGAGCCATGTCGTCAGGACTGATCGAACTGGCGTGGTGGGAGTTGGCGACCGGCGCCTTGCTGGTCGTGGCGCTGGCCGTTGTGACGCATGTCGGCCGGCTCGGCCTCAGTCGCGACCTGCTGGTCGCCGCAGCGCGGATGGGCCTGCAGCTCGCCATCATCGGCCTCGTGCTGGAGGCGCTGTTCTCCGTCGCCGCATTCCAGTGGGTGGCGCTGATGGCAGTCATCATGCTGCTGCTCGCGGGGCGCGAGGTCATGGCACGGCAGAAGCGGCGCATGACGGGCGGATGGGCGTTTGCCATCGGCACGTCCGCGATGTTCGTGTCCTCCTTCACCGTGACGGTTTTCGCGCTCGTGATCGTCATCGGGCCGGCGCCCTGGTACACGCCCCAGTACGCCATACCCCTGCTCGGCATGTTGCTCGGCAACACGATGACCGGGGTGGCGCTGGGCATGGACCGGCTGACCGACAGCGCGTGGCGGCAACGCCCGGTGATCGAGGGCCGGCTGATGCTGGGCATGACCTGGAGCGAGGCGATCGGCGACCTGCGGCGCGACGCCATGCGCAGCGGCATGATCCCGATCATCAACGGCATGGCGGCCGCCGGCATCGTCAGCCTGCCGGGCATGATGACGGGGCAGATCCTGGCGGGGAGTCCGCCGGCGCTCGCGGTAAAGTACCAGGTGCTGGTGTTCCTGTTGATCGCCGTCGGCACCGGATTCGGCACGGTCGTGGCGGTGCTGGCCGCGAGCCGCCGGCTGTTCGACGAGCGCCAGCGGCTCCGCCTGGAACGACTCTCCTAGCTGGTCGGGATCATCACCGAAGTGGCGACGATCGCGTATTCCTCCAGCGGTCCCTCGATGGCGGCGGGATCCTCGCCAGCATCCTCCGCGTAGTGGCGTGCCTGGGCCTCGGAGAGCTGCTTGCGCTTGAACGTCCCGACGATCGTCACGTCCTTGCCGCCGGAATCCGTAGGTACGAAGAAGCTGTAGTCCACGAAGGTGATGCGCGCGACGGAGTCGCCGTCCTGTGCGACGAAGAAGCAGCCCTTCTTCTGGCAGACTTTCGAGACCGTGGCGGTGGCATGGACCTGCTGGTCGGCGTACTTGTCGCTCGCCGCGATGATCTGCCCCAGCCGCACCGGTTCGCCTTCCGCGTCGATGGGCGCGCCGAAGACCTCGTAACCGTCCCCGGTCTGTACGGGCTCGGAAAGCCGGATGGCCTCACTGGCTCCGGCAGTGGAGACGACGAACAGGGCGAAAAGCGAAATCGGCAGGGCGAGTGTCTTCACGGCGGCACCTCGGCAGTGATTGAAGGCCAGGCATGACACCGGCAGGTGGCACGCGCTGGCGGAGTCCGGGCAGGAAGAATAGCAAGCAGAGGCCGCTTCACGCCACAGGCGTCGGACGCCGGGCAGGGGCCAGCGCCGCGAAGGTGACCCCGCCCGCGGTCCCGGCGGCGACCATCAGCAACAGGCCGGCGGCCTGGCGGGTCGCGGCGACGGGTGTCATCGGCAACAGCGTGTTCATCAGGAAAATCGCCGCCCAGACAGCCGCGCCGCCGGCGAGGCCGAAGAGTGCCGCACGCGCGACACCACCGGGCGCCCACCGGCGCGCCAGGCCGGCCGCGACGGGAAAGGCGATGCCGAAGCCCGTGGCGACGATGAGTGCGAGTCCGGGCGCGAACCCCGCGATATCGAGCAAGGTCGTCTCGATGCGCAGCCCGGTCGGCACCGGTCCGTCGAGCGTGGCCACCGCAGCGAGATTGAACTGGGTCTGCACGATGCTGCCGAGCACCGCCGCGACGCCGGCGGCGAGCAGCCAGGCGAGTATCAACGTGATGTTTCTCTTCCGTTGCATGGGCTCCTCGTGGCGACCCTGCGCTGCGGCCACGCCAAAAAAGGTCCGCCGGGCTTGCTAAGCTTGCAGTGTCACCGATCGGAAAAAGATATCCAATGACTGCACGCTCGATCATCCCCTGGCTCGCCACCCTGCTGCTGCTGGCCGGCGCGCACTCGGGCGCGGCCGATTACCGCGTCACCACGGTCGCCGCCGGGCTTGAGCACCCGTGGTCGATCGCGTTTCTGCCGGGTGGCGACATGCTGGTCACGGAGCGCGCCGGGCGGCTCAGGCTCATCGAGGGCGGGGTGCTGCAACCGACGCCCGTCGGTGGCGTGCCCGAGGCTTACGTGCGCAGCCAGGCCGGTCTCTTCGAAGTCCTGCTCGACCCGGAGTACGAGAAAAACGGCTGGGTCTACCTGTCGTTCGCGCATGGCACGGGGCGTGCGAATTCGACGCGGGTGGTGCGCGGGCGGCTGCGTGGCGACGCGCTGGAGGATGTCCAGGTGCTGTTCACGGCCCAGCCGACCCGTGACACACCCTTGCATTATGGCGGGCGCATGGCGTTTCTGGGCGACGGCACGCTCGTGATCGGCCTCGGGGACGGTTTCGATTTCCGTGAAGAGGCCCAGCGACTCGACAGCCACACCGGCTCCATCGTGCGCATCCGCCGCGACGGCGGCATACCGGAAGACAACCCCTTCGTCGGTCGCGAGAACGCCTTGCCGGAGATCTACAGCTACGGGCACCGGAATGTACAGGGGCTGGTCTTCGACGCGCGAAGCGGCCGCTTGTGGGCGCACGAGCACGGCCCGCGCGGCGGGGACGAGGTGAACCTGATCCTGCCCGGACACAACTACGGCTGGCCCGTGGCCACCTTCGGCGTGGATTACTCCGGTGCCCGCATCACGCCTTACACCTCGCGACCCGGCATGGAGGACCCGGTCATCGACTGGACGCCCTCCATCGCGCCGTCCGGGATGACGCAGTACCGTGGCGAAGCGTTTCCCGCATGGGACGGCGATCTGCTGGTCACGGCGCTGGTGGCCCGCGAGCTCCGCCGCATCGTCCTCGATGGCGAGGAGGTCGTGGAGCAGCTTTCGCTGCTCGAGGAGATCGGTGAACGCTTGCGCGACGTGCAGGTCGGTCCGGACGGGGCGCTGTACATTCTCACCGACTCGTCGCGTGGACGTGTCCTGCGAGTCGCGCCGGCCCCGGCCCCGTAGTGCCCTGTGGCACGTTTTTCCGGCGTTCCTTCAGTGCAGCTTGTCGAGCAACGTGCCCTCGGGGATCGGGCGACCCAGCGCCAGATGCAGCTGCACGCCGCCGTCGTCCGCGGCGCCGAGCGTCAGGAGCAGCGGCCCGGCGAGGGTGCGCGCCTGGAAAGAGAGCGAGGCGCCGAACAACGTGTCCGCCGGGGCCGCGTCGAATCGCTCTGTGACGCGCAGCGCATGGAGTCCGAAGCCCGCGAAGAACACTTGCCTGAACACGGCCTGCAGTTCGGCGACCTTGAGGGCCCAGACCGCGCTGCCGGACCAGTAATTGGCGCCGCGTGATTCGCCGCGTGCCAGGGCCGGGAAGCTCCGCGCACCGCCGATGCTGAAATCCCGGTAGAGCGGCGGGTCGCCGCTGAAGGTCCGGCCGGCGCCCGCGGAAAGCTGCAACAGGCTGCCGCGCCACTGCGTGGCGTGTCCGATCACCGCTTCGGCCTGGCGATAGGACAGCTCACCGCCCAGGCGGCTGCCCGAGTCCGTGTACACCAGCTGCACATAGTTGCCCCGGGTCGGCAGGATCTGTGTATCGCGCGTATCGTGGATGGCGCCCAGCACCACGCTCGTGTCCCGTGCACTCCCCAGCTCGACTTCCGGTATCGAGCCGGTGTCTTCTTCCAGCTCCGCGACGATCCAGCGCAGCCCGCCGTGCAGGCGCGTGTGGTTGCCGATATTCATGCCGAGGTCCAGCTGCAGCTCGGTCTCGAACAGGTCGTAGCTCGCCAGCCTGTCGCCGTCGTCGAAGATGTCCTCGATGGTGCGCCGCACCGACGCCCGGGGCTCGACGTAGAAGCGTTGCGGCACGTCGAGCGGCTGGTAGAACGCGGTCTCGAGCTCGCTGACCTGTCCCAGCTGGAGTGCATTGCGCCATTGCCCGCCGAGGCGGTTGAGCCATTCCCTTCGATGATCGGCCCGCAGGGCGAACAGGACATCGCCCCCCGAGGAGCCAGCCAGGCCGAGGTCGAAGCGCAGGAAACTCGGCTTGCCGCTGCGTTCCACCGGGTTGACCTCGAGACGTTGCGCGCCGCCTCGCGTCGGCTGCAAGCGATAGTCCACACGTAAAAAATCGCCGCTGGCGAACAACGCGCTCATGTCCCGCTCGAGCTCTGCCAGCGAGACGACGTCCCCCGGGCGGGTCTTCATGCGCGTGGCGAGGTAATCGGCGGAGGCGTGGCGCAGCGGCGCGAAACCAATCTCCCCGATCTCGATCGGCCCGACCGGGTCCGCATGGATGCGATCGCGCCACTGGCGATATTCGTCCTCTCCGAGGGCGTAACGTTCCAGTTCTGCGGCGACCTTGCGGGTCGCACTTGCGCCCAGCGGGATCGTTTCCGGCACCCGGTCGAAATCCGAGCTGCCGATGTCGCCCACGGGTACGATGACGGCCACGTCCTCGTCATCGAGCGTGGCGAGCTGCGCGCGTTCGTTCGCTTCGACCACCGCATTGACGGAGCGGCCTACCAGCGCGAAAGGGGAGCGAAGCGTCTGCGGTTCGGGCGTGGGCAGCTTCAAGGCCACGGCGATCACGACATCCGCGCAGAGATCCCTGGCGACGTCGATCGGCAGGTTGCGGATCAGGCCACCGTCCACGAGCACCTGGTCGTCCACCGTGACCGGCGCGAACACGCCGGGCACGGCCATGCTGGCGCGCATCGCCTGGCTCAGGTCACCCGAGCCGAGCACCACCATCTCTCCGGACCTGAGATCCGTGGCTACGGCGCGAAAAGGAATCGGCAACTCGTCGAAGTCGGTCGTATCGCGGGAATCACCGATCAGCAGCCGCAACAGCTGTTCCACATACTGCGTGGACAGGAAACCTCCGTCTCCGCGCAAACCGCCGCGATCGACAATGAAATCGATCGTGTTGCTGTAGGTGGCGCCGGTCCGCTTGCGTTGCATCGGCACGAGGTGGCGCCGGTCCCCGGGGCCGAGTGTCGCTGTCCAGTCGATGGCCAGCATTTCCCGCTCGATGGCCTGCGGCGGCACGCCGGACGCAAATGTGGCGCCCACGAGTGCACCCATGCTCGTGCCGGTGACGCAATCGACGGGGATCCTGAGTTCATCGAGCATCTTGAGCACGCCGACATGCGCGCCGCCGAGCGCGCCGCCGCCGCCCAGGACCAGCCCGATCCGGGGTCGCTCCGCGTCCGCAGCGTCCGTCGGTTCCGACGCCCCGGCAGAGGCCGGAGACATGGCTGTCAGCAGGCCGGCAAGAGCGGCGACTGCGGTCCGTCGGCGGGCAGGTCGAATGCTACTGCCCGCGCCGTGTGGCGTCGTCTTCATCCGCCCGGTCCGCGGCCGTCTCGTCGCCCGCCCGTTCGGCGTCTCCGGCAGGCGCGGCCGTCTCGTCGCCCGCCCGTTCGGCATCTTCGGCAGGCGCGGCCGTGTCATCGCCCGGCGGTGCGGCATCTTCGGCAGGCGCGGCGTCTTCGTCGGCCGCCGGGTTTGCGGCAAGGCGGCGCTGTTCGGGCTGGGCGAGAGAAGAGGCGGCGGACTCGCCACGGATCGCGCCCAGCTGTCGCTCACTGCGCGCGAGGTGTTCATAGAGGTCGCGGTAGTCGGCTGTCACTTTATCGAACAGCTCGGCGGTGCGCTCGAAGTGCTGGCCGACCTCCTGGCGGTAGTTCTGCAGGTCTTCGCGCGCCTCGTTGCGTTCTTTCTCCAGTGCCGTGACGCGAGCTGCGGAGCCGGGCCAGAGCCGCCCTGCGCTGAAACCGAGCGCGATCCCCACGGCGACCACGAGGAGCCATCCCACGGTGCTCATCCGGCGTTCTCCCTGGTTCGAGTGTGTTGCATGGCCGCAGGCTGCAGCCTCTTCAGTAAAGTATACCGTGGCTAAAATGGCCCGGCTGTCACCATGGCCGTGGGCATCATCAGCTCATCCGGCCGTGATCGAGCGGTCGCTCGCGATGCATCAACAGCCACTGGGAGTGCTCCTCGAGGGCTGCATCACCGAGCGCCTTGAGAATATGGCGGCGGCCTTCATCCGACGTGGCATCGTCCAGACGGCGATGTGCGTTGCGGAAAATTTTCGCCATGAACAGGTACTGCTTGATCAATTCCTTCTCGGCACGCTTCTGGGCATAGGCCTCGCGGACCGCGGCGATCAACGGCAATATCCCCATCAGCACGATGAGCAGACTCTTGGTATCCGGGGACATGCCGCCACCGAAGGCCACGAGCAGCACGGCGACCGCGATGCCGGACCAGAGGCATATGGCGCCGATGGCCCCGGTAGTGCGGCTGCGCTTCGTGCGTTCCTTTGCCTTGCGTTCGTAGTAGGCCAGCTGCCCCTGGCCGACTCGCGGCGCACCGACCCATTCCCTTTCAGTGAATTCGAGGCCTTCCCGGTTGGGGGGCACGACGTCGGAGAGCCTGCCCGCGTGGCGCATGACGTTGCGAATCCAGCCCAGCTCGACGTCCTGTTTCTGCAGGAAGTTATCGTGGGCGAACTTGCTGTTGCGTCCGGTGGTCACGCCCGCAGACACCCAGTAGCACTGGACACGCAGCCCCTCGGCCAGGGCCCGGTAATCGAGATATTTTCGGTGCCATGCGCGGCGCTCGGCGAGCTTGTGGACCAGGACTCCGCCAAGAAAAAACGCGAGGAAAAGATAGGCCATCACGTCGAGCCCGCTGAAGTCCGTATAGGCGATGAAGGCCAGGCCCATGAGTGCCGCCAACGTGTAGATCGTACGCAGCGCCCGGACCACCCTGACCTGGAAATGAACCGCCAGCCAGTCGGCGGCCATGAACAGGCTGTTGATGGGATCGAGAACAGGCGCCACCACCGGGGGCGTATCCGGGGGCAGGAGCGACCAGCCTTGCCTCGCGATGCGGTCACGGTATCGCAATACATCGCGATTGAACTCCGCCATGCGTTCGAAGATCCGAGCGTAGACCGGTGGCATCTCCCGGCAGCGAGGGGTCGTTTCGTCGGTCGTGAACCAACTCTGCTCCATTGGCGCCAGTCCGGTGGCGGGCTCACCTGTCGGCCGGTCTCGCGAACAGACGATGTGGTAGACAAGGTCGCTCTCGTCCTCTGCGAGCACCTGTTGCTGACTTTCGGCGTTCATGGAGAAACCCGGCATGACGTCCCAGTGGTGGAATTCCACCACCTGGGCTGTCCCGCCGAGCTGTTCGGACGGTTTGCCGTCCCAGAGAGCCAGCAGCACATGGCAGTGCGCGCAGATGAATATCCCGAGCCGCGCATAGTGCGCGTCGCGGCGCGCGCCCGCGGCGATCGTTTCTGCAGTGTCCCCCGGCAGCAAAGGGAGTTCGATGACCTCCGCCGAGGCGCATAGCGCCCGAAAGGCCTGCCGGGATCCTTCCGACTCGAAGTCCTCCTCGTATTCGTCAGCCCCGAAGGGCAGCGGTACGATCAGTGGTATGCCGAGCGCACGCGCTTCCTCGGCGACCAGTCGATCCGCACCCTCGGCCAGGGCGCTCATGACGACGACGGGCAGATCGAGATGCTGCCGTTGCATCGCCGCCAGGAAGTCACGAACACGCTCCCTCAACGCCGGTATTTCGCTCTCTACCAGGTCGCGATGACCCGTTACGCCGATGACCAGTGGAACGATATCCGCCGGCGGGCGTGTGTCGCTCACGTGCTTCGCCACCGCGGGCGGTCGCAGCCTTCCATCGTGTGGCTCAGGGGACGAACTCCGGGAATATTTCGAGCACTTCGGTTTCGCCCTCGTTTTCCGGCGGAAAGACGGCGAACGTCGCCGCATCGCCATCCGCCAGCGTCACGGGAACGGGGCCGATAAGGACGTTTTCCTCCGCACCGTCTTCGTCGCCGATCTCGGTGATCGTCAGGAAATAGTCGCCCGGCGTCCGCGGGATATAGTTGGTGGCTGTGCCGAAGGGCTGGCCCGGAAACACCCGGGTCGCCGGAGAAGGCGCCTCCTGCTCATCGGTCGTCAGGTAGACCAGCAGGAATTCCCGGTCGGGCGCGAGGTGGGCGAGCCGCACCTGGCTCTGGCCGGCGATACTCCGGACCACGGTTTCCACGCGAAACGTCCGCGCGCTGGCCGGCGGTTCGACCAGGAAAACTTCGTACTGCGTGGGCACCTCGTACTCGAATTCGTCGCTCGCGAGCACGTTGGCGGGGGTCCCGCTTTCGCGGAACTGGAGTTCCGTGGTGGCTTCGGGCAGGGCGACGCGCGCAGTGCGCGTGCCGAAAGGGATGTCGCTGAACAGCACCTGGTCGGGCTCGGTGACTGCCACCAGGTCCGCCGGCGGCGCGCCTGGCGATGCGTGCCACGCGCGCGCCGTGGCCGGCGTTCCCTGGTCGTTGAACCTCGTGTTGATCGCGGTGGATCCGGCGATCAGGAACACGGGCGAGGGCCCGGGCAGGATGGTCGGCGCGATCGCGAAGAGCCATTCGGCGCCCGGCCCGGTCGCGGTCGGGAGCTGGGCGAACTCGATCTCCCCGGTGTCCATGACGACATCGAAGGTGCCGGCGTTCGTGAGGCGAATCCGCGTCGCACCGAAGGGCACCTCGAGGGACTTGGAATGATCCAGCGGGGCGATCGTGGCAAAGGGGGCGGTGGAGGTCAGCTCGGTGTCGGGTGCGGTCACGTAAACGTCGAGCGCGGGGAGCGAAGGCGTCGCATGGGCGAACTGGAAATAGAGCGAGGCCAGCGGACGCGGCCGGCGCGGTCCGACGACGGTAATCGCCTCGGGCGCGTCGAAGCTGCCGGCAAGGATGACCGCGGACAGCGAATCTTTTTCGACAGGCACGTCCACTGTCAGCAGCGTTCCGCCGACTTCGGCATTCGGTTCGAGATATTCCGCCGTCATCAGCGCCGTGGGGTCCGCGCCGCTCAGCAGTGACTCACCACCCTCATTGGTCGAAATGCCGTAGGCCGTGTTGCGACGAAACACGTAGTCATCGAAGCTGACGCGCACCACAGGGGCGTCCGGGACCGCGTGCATCACCTTGAACCAGATGAAGTCCGCCCCATCGCCACTACAGGAGGCGATGCTGGTCAGCAGGACGACGGCGGCAAGCCGGGCGACTGGATGGCGCATTTTCACTCCGGGTTAGAAACTGGCGGTCCCGTCCGGGACGCGGAGCCGGGAGCGCATTGTAACCGCGTGACCGTCGCGGCGTGGTCGGCCGGGCGGAATTCCGTCGCGGGCGACGGGTCGGCGCAGCGCCGTCCGATCCAGCTCAGCAGCGGCGCCCATTGCTCGAGGTCGCGTCTCACCTGGTAGGGCTTGAACTCGTGCACGCCGAGCCCCTGCTGGGCCGCATGAGCGTAGACCTGGCTGTCGCGCAGCACCGTCAGGCACGGGATTTCCAGCGTGTCGAGGAAGCGCATGAGGCGTGCCTGGGCGACCGTGCCCTGGCGGACGCGGTTGGCGATCACGGCGACGCGACCCTGGCGGCGGTCTTCCTTGGCCACCAGCAACAGGTCACGGATGAAGCCCGCGGCGGCGTGAATGTCGATGTCCGTCGCCCCGACGGGGATGATCACCGCGCGAGCACCACGCGTGTATTCCGTGATGTTCTGCGCGGGGACGGCGGCCGCGGTATCCACTACGAGGTATTCCGTGCCGGGCGGCGTGCGCAGCTGCCAGCTGCGGGTCATGTGCTGGTTGAGCCGGAACGCGGCGATGCCGTGGATCGGCGGCCGCGTGTCCGGCCGGTTGGCCAGCCACCGGGTCGAGCAGCCTTGCGGGTCATAGTCCATCAGCGCGGTCGGGCCACCGTGCACGGCGCACCATGCGGCCAGGTTGGTCGCCACGGTCGTCTTGCCCGAACCGCCCTTGGGGTTCAGGACGACGAGGCGCCGGGGAACGCCCGGAAGGTTCTCCGGGAGCATGCGGGGCGCGCCGCTCAGCCGCCGGCCACGGCCGGGATGATGGCCATGACGTCGCCGGGCGCCAGGGGGGTGCGCAGGCCGTCGAGACGCCGCACGTTACGCTCCCCCACGAACACGTTGACGTAAGGCCGCAACTCGCCTTCCGGCGTCAGGATGCGCGACAGCAGCGCCGGGCGCTCCTCGCCCAGGTGTGCGAGGGCCTCGCCGACCGTGGCCGCGGACACGTCCAGCTCGCTGGCACCGTCCGCGAATGGCCGCAGCGGCGCCGGGATCTGCACGGTTACCTGGTTCATTCCGTCTCCCGTGACTCCGACGCGCCTATCCTCGCCGAGACGAGGAGGGGCACGCAAGCGCGCTGGACAGACTGGCATCGGCATCGACGTCGATACCGGCGCATCATGAATTCATCGCTTCACGATCGTCAGTTGCGGTTCGGCTCCCTTGAGCCGCGCCAGCACGACGTAATCGAAGCGCCCGGTTTCCTCCAGCGCGCGCTCGGCCGCTTCGCGCGCGAAACCCATCCTGGTCGCGTCATCCACCATGTTGATGACCGGGACGATGCGCGCGGCACCGGCGCCCTTGAGCAGGCCCTCTTCGCTGCTCATCAGCCGCGCCGCATGGAGTGGCGTGAACGCTTCTCCCGCCCGGGCACCGGTGATTGCAGCGAGTCGCTCGACGCGGTGCGCTGTCCGCTCCGAGAGCGGTTCGCCGAGCGCGCGTGCGGACAGCACGGGAATCAGCGTGGTGATGCCCGGCGGCAGCACAGGCTCTTCGGCCGAAGGCGCTTTGACCCAGCGCATGCGGGCGCCATCGGCCTTAACGAGCGTGATGTCGAAATGAAGGGCGGCATGCAGGGCGTCGATCCTGGGCGGCGGCACGCCCGCCAGTCGACCGGGCTTGCTGCCCGGGCAGGCGTAGGCGACGAAGCGCGCGTCCCCGAGCGCGACGATGTCCTGCTCCAGCCGATCCTCGGGCGCGATGACGATCCGAGCGCCGAGACTGGCGGGCGGCGGCAGGGTGCGCACCGTCGTGGTGAACGCGATTCGCCCGGGGTGTCTTGCGGCGATCGCGAACAGCACGCTTTTCTTGCCGCCCGCCCCCGTCGTGCAGACGATGCCGTCGCGTGCGCAGAGCAGGTCGAGGAGATCGGTCAAGAGGGCCTCCGCAATGCCTTGACCGAGAGCACGCGGGGCAGGAAACCGGCGACCGGTTCCCACGTCCGGGCGCCGTCGAGGCTGGCGAAGACGTGGCCGCCGGACGTGCCGAAGAACACGCCGCCCGCATCGTCCGCATCCAGCGCCTCCCGCAGTACGGTGATCCACGCATGCGCGGCGGGCAGGCCATCGCTCATGGAGCGCCAGGTGGCGCCGGCGTCACGGCTGCAATACACGCGGAGCCGCCCGTCCACCACGGCGCGCATGTGCGAGTCCGACTCGGGCACCTGGAACACCGTGTCCGGGTCGCGCGGATCGACCGCGATGGCGTAGCCGAAGTTGCCCGGCAGGCCGGCCGTGATCTCGATCCAGCTGCGCCCCCCGTCGTCGCTGCGCCACGTGCCGTGGTAGCACTGGCGGTAGAGTCGGTCCGGCCGGGCCGGGTGCATGACCAGGCGATGCACGTTGTGGCCGCTTTCCGGGTACGGTGTGGGCAGGTTTTCCGCCCGGACGCCGTGATTGGCCGGCGTCCAGCGCCTCCCGCCGTCTTCGCTGCGATACACGCCTCCCGCAGAGATCGCGGCCCACAGCCGGGCGGGATTCATCGGGTCGATGTAGATGGAATGCAGCGAGAACCCGCCGCGTGCCGGCTCCCAGCTGTCTCGTGTCGGATGCGCGTTGAGCCCCGTCACCGCCTGCCAGCTGGCGGCCCGATCGTCGCTCAGGAACAGCCCTGCCGGATCGATCCCGGCATAGAGCCGGCCGCCCGGTGCTGCGGCCAGGTACCAGATGGCTTTCAGCGCAGTGCGATGCACGCCGGGCGGATGCTGTGGCGCGCTCGGCAGGGAGGTCCAGTTACGGCCCCCGTCTTCGCTGCGATAGATGTGCGATCCCCAGACCTTGTGGCTCGCCGCCGCGTAGAGCACGCCCGGTTCATCGGGTGGCGCACAGGTGTGGATGATCTCGTAGCCGGCGATGTGCGGTCCATCGAGCTGCCATCCCTCGGCCGAGGGTGTCGCGATGAACAGGCCTTTCTGGGTGCCGACCACCAGCGCCCGCCCGTCGTCGCGCCTCACGTCTCCAGCAGCCTCGGCATCAGCTCCACCAGGTTGCACGGCCGCGTGCGCCGGTCGAGCTGCGCCGCGATGATCTCGTCCCAGCCGGTGGCGCAGGCGCCGGAAGAGCCGGGCAGGCAGAAGATGTAGGTGCCGTTGGCGACCCCTGCGACGGCGCGCGACTGGATGGTGGAAGTCTTGATCTGCTGCCAGGAGATCATGCGGAAGATCTCGCCGAAGCCGTCGAGCACCTTGTCGAGCAGCGGCGCCACGGCTTCCGGCGTGCCGTCGCGCCCCGTGACGCCGGTGCCGCCGGTGGTGATCACGGCGTGCACTTCGGGAGCGGCGATCCACGCCGACACCACGGCGCGGATCGCGTAGACGTCGTCCCGCACGATGCGCTTCTCCGCGCAGCGGTGGCCCGCCTTGGTCAGTCGCTCGACCAGCAGCTTGCCCGACTTGTCTTCATCCTCGCCGCGGCTGTCGGAGACGGTCAGGACGGCGATGTTCAACGAGACGAATTCCGGTTTGCTCATGTTCGGGTTGCTCGTGATCGATTTCAAGGAGTGAGTTTCAACACAGCGCTGCAAAAGGCTGGACTTCGACTTCGGTCTCTGCGTCCAGCGAGCCGCAGTCCTCGGGCAACACGATGAAACAGTTGGCGTGGGCCATGGAGCGCAGAATACCGGACCCCTGTCGCCCCGTGGCTTCGACGCGGTAGCCGCCGTCCGCTGCGACACTCAACAGGCCGCGCTGGAATTCGCGACGCCCCGCCTTCTTGCGCAACGGCGTGGTGAGCGTGGCGGTCACCCGCGGCACGATCTCCGGCGCCGTGAGTCCCTTGAGCCGTTGCAGCGCCGGCTGCACCAGCTGGTAGAACGTCACCATGACGGAGACGGGGTTGCCCGGCAGGCCGAAAAACAGCGCGCCGCCGACCCGGCCGAAGGCGATCGGCCGACCGGGCTTGATGGCCACGGTCCAGAAACCGACTTCGCCGATCCGGTCGAGGGTCTCGGTGACGAAATCCGCCTCGCCCACCGATACGCCGCCGGAGGTGATGACCGCGTCGGCTTGCGCGGCCGCCGCCAGGAAGGCCTGTTCGAGGTCCTCGCGCCGGTCGCGCACCACGCCGAGGTCGATCACCTCCACGCCGAGCCGCTGCAGCATGCCGTACAGCGTGTAGCGGTTGCTGTCGTAGATCTGCCCGGGGCCGAGCGTTTCGCCGATCGAGGCGAGCTCGTCGCCGGTCGAGAAGAACGCAACCCGCGGGCGGCGCCGCACGCGCACCTCGCCGACGCCGAGCGAGGCGATCAGGCCGAGATGGGCCGGGCGCAGCAACACGCCCGCGTCCAGGGCGATCGCGCCGGCCTTGAGGTCCTCGCCGGCGAAGCGAACGTTCTGGCCGGGCTTGTGGCCCGTACCGATGATCGCGGTGTCGCTTTCGCGCTGCACCTGTTCCTGCATGACGACCGTGTCGGTGCCGGCGGGCACCGTGGCCCCGGTCATGATGCGCACGCATTCGCCTTCGCCCGCCGTGCCGTCGAACGGCCGTCCGGCCCATGCCGTGCCGATCACGCGGAACGCGCGGGAGCCGTCGCCGGGCAGTTGTGCCCCTGCGAGCGCATAGCCGTCCATCGCGGAGTTCGTGTGGGCGGGGACATCGACTGTCGAGTGAATCGGCGCATACAGCACGCGGTCGAGCGCATCGCGCGTGGCGAGCAGCTCGAAGCCCTCCACCGGGCTGATCTCCGCGGTGATCCGCGCCAGCGCCTGTTGCAGCGTCTGGGCCGCATCGTCATGTCCGCCGCAACCGGCGTTCTGGTGTTTCATAGTCTGTTCCTGGCCGTGACTGGACCCGGTCCCGTCAGGCGCCTGGGTCTCCGGCCATGAGCCGGGCTTCCAGCGCGCTGCGCTCCGCCGGGTCGTTCACGTTGACGAAGTTTTCCGGGCAATCCGAGAAGTCTACCCGGGCCAGGCGATGCCGGGCGAACCAGAGATCGATCTTGCGGTCGCCGGCCGCGAGATAGGCCGCCAGGCTGTCGGCGAGCTTGCGCTGCACCAGCGCGAACACCGGTTGCAGCCGTTCACCGTCGAACGGGACCGCGATCTCCGCATCCTGTTGCTGCATTGCCGCGTGGAGGCGGTGGGCAAGATCAGGGACGAGCAGGGGACAGTCGCACGGCACCGTCAGCACGAGATCGGTGGTGGCGGCGCCCAGGCCTGCCGAGAGGCCGGCCAGGGGACCGAGGAACGCCCCGTCGGCATCGGTCACCACGGGACGGCCGAACGCGGCGTAACGTTCGAGATTGCGATTGGCATTGATGACCATGTGCTCGACCTGGGGCTCGAGGGCCGCCAGGACGTGCTCGATCATCGGGCGCCCGCAAAGCTCCACCAGGCCCTTGTCCGTGCCGCCCATGCGCGTGGCGCGGCCACCGGCGAGGATGACGGCCGTCACAGGAAGCTTGCGGCGTGAGTTCAAGCGAGCAGGTCTCCCCTGATGAATTGCGCGGCAGCCGGGCTTGACGGCGCAGCGAAAAATCGCTCCGCCGGCGAATGCTCCAGCAACCGGCCATGGTGAATGAAAAGCACGTCGGTCGCCAGACGCCGTGCCTGGCCGATGTCGTGCGTCGTCATGATGACATGCGTCCCGGCGGCCTCAAAGCCGCGGATCAGTTGCTCGATGCTGCGGGTCGCCGCCGGGTCCAGGTTGGCGGTGGGTTCGTCGAGGAGCAACACCTCGGGTCGCAGGACCCAGGCGCGCGCCATGGCGAGTCGCTGCTGCTCGCCGCCCGACAAGGTGCGGGCGGACTGCTCCGCCTTGTCCTCGAGGCCGGCCGCCTGCAGCGCTTCGCGCGCCAGCGCCGACTGCCGCGTGCGCACCACGCCATGCAGGCGAAGGCCGTGGCGCAGGTTGGCCGCGACCGAGCGCCGCAGCAGGACCGGGCGCTGGAACACCATGCCGCGCCGCCGGCGGTCCTGGGCGGGCGTACGGCCGCTCCAGCTGATGCTGCCCGCCGTGGGGCGCAGCAAACCGTGGCAGAGTTTCAAAAGCACGCTTTTGCCCGCGCCGTTCGGGCCCAGCACGACGGTGCGTGCAGTGTGGCCGATGACGAAGGAAACGTCGTCGAGTATCCGTTTCTCGCCCATGACGAAACGGAGTCCACGGACTTCGAGCGGCATCAGCGCGGTGTGGACGCCGGACACCGCACCTGGCGAGGTCCCGGGCGTGGCGCCGCGATGGTCAGGCGTAGCGACGATGGGCCACCTCCCCGACGAGTGTTGCGGCGGCATTGATGGCGGCCGCGATCACGATGAGGATCAGGCCGAGCGCCAATGCCAGCGCGAGGTTTCCCTTGCTGGTCTCCAGGGCGATGCTGGTCGTCATGACGCGGGTGTGGTGGAGAATGTTTCCGCCGACGATCAGCACCGCGCCCACCTCGGCGATCGCGCGCCCGAAGCCCGCCAGGATCGCGGTCAGCAACCGGAAGCGGCCGTCCCACAAGAGCGTGGCGATGCTGTCCAGGCGGCTGGCGTCCATCGAGCGCAGGTACTCGTCGTACTCCTCGTGCAGGTCTTCGATGGTCTGGCGGGTCAAAGCCGCGATGATGGGGACCACGAGCACGAACTGCGCGATGATCATGGCGGCGGGCGTGAACAGCAGGCCGAATTCGCCAAGCGGCCCGCTGCGCGACAGCATCATGTAGACCAGCAGGCCGACCACCACCGGCGGGAGGCCCATCAGCGCATTCAGCGAGATCGTGACCGCCCGTCGGCCCGGGAAGCGGAACATCCCGACCACCGCGCCGAGCGGCAGGGCCACCAGCGTGGCGAGCAACACGGCCCCCACGCTGACCTGCAGCGACAGCAGCACGATGGCCACGAGCTCGGGATCGAGTCCGAAAACCAGTTTCGCCGCCATCGCGAAAGCGCTGGAGATGTCGTTCATGCGATCGGTGGGATGTCCTGGGAATTCAACGGTGGCTTTTGCCCGGCGAGTCCATGCAATTGCAATGCCATTTTCCCTTTGCGCTCGGTCTGTGTCACCCTTTATCTCTCGCTTCGCAAATGCTACTGGTCAAATTGACGCATTGCGACAATAAAGACCATAAACGCCCTGTGCATTGCGTATTTATGACCCAGCTCGTAGCATTCCGTTTCTCGTGTTCGATCTGTTCCCTGTCGTTCATTTTCGCCCACCAGGAGTGTTTTTCTTGGATTCGACGAACGCAGCCGGCCCGGTATCACTGAAGGCGTCCTCCGTGCTCCTCGTCGGAGGACGACCGGCTGAACGCAGCCGGCTGCGCGCTGCGCTGGGCAAGCATGTCGCCCTGGTGGATTCCGCCGAGAACGCGCTCAAGGCGAAGCGGCTGATGACGCGTTGCGAGTTCGAGTTCCTGGTGGTGGACGGCGGGCTGGAGGACATTCCGGCGCTCGACTGGATCGACAGCCTGCGCCGCGAAGGCGCCGCGCAGGCCATCGTGCTCGCCCTGGAGGCCGCTGATTCGGCAACCGTCCTCGAGGCGATGCGTCGGGGAGCGGCGGATGTCCTGGAATGGCCGATCGTCACCGAGGCGCTCCTCGCGGCATTGCAACGTCATGCGGTGGGGCCGGCCGCGCGTGCGCCGACCCGGCTGCCCGATCCGGGCGCGGCGGAAGCGCGGGAGCGCGAGCTCGTGGGGGACAGCGCCCTGATGCGCCAGGTCCGCGACCTGGTGCGGCGGATTGCGCCTCTGCCCGGCACGGTCCTGATCGAGGGAGAGACCGGCACCGGGAAGGAGCTGGTCGCCCGCTGGCTGCACGCCTGCAGCACCCGGCGGGGCGACTTCGTCGCCGTGAATTGCGGCGCGATCGCCCCCGAGTTGCTCGAAAGTGAATTGTTCGGTCACACGAAGGGCGCATTCACGAGCGCCCACCAGGGTCGCGAGGGATTGTTCGTCGCCGCCAGGGGCGGCACGTTGTACCTCGACGAGGTGAGCGAGATGCCGTTTCCCCTGCAGGTCAAGCTGTTGCGCGTCCTCGAGGAGGGCACCATCAGGGCCGTGGGATCCGACCGGGAGATTCCGGTCGACGCGCGCATCGTCGCTTCGACCCAGCACGATCTGCTGGCGCTGGTGCGCGAGCGCCGTTTTCGCGAGGACCTGTATTTCCGTCTCAACGTGGCGCAGGTCAATTTGCCACCGTTGCGGGACCGGCTCGACGACATCGCGACCCTCGCCCGGCATTTCATGGGCGTGCTTTCGGCCCGGCTCGGCGTGGAACCGCTGGCCCTCGACACGCGTGCCATCGCGCGCCTGCAGGACCATGCCTGGCGCGGCAATGTCCGGGAACTCAAGAATTTCGTCGAACGGAGCCTGATGCTCGGCGCGCTGGCCACCGAGCAGCTCGCGCCGGCGGAACAGGAGGCGCCGAGACCGGTTGCCGAGTATCCTCTCGACTGGACGCTCGAAGAAGTCAAAGAACACCACATGGCGCGCGTTCTGAACGCGCTGGGCGGCAACAAGTCAGCTGCCGCCCGCCGCCTGGGCATCTCCCGCAAGACGCTGGAACGGCGCATGCAGCTCGGGCCGGGCAACACCGAGTCCGCCTGAACACGATTCACCCCTATCGATTGACCCCTATCGAGGAGAACACAAGATGACGACAGCCGCGCTCGACGAAGACAAGTTCAACCTGGAGATCCGCAAGTTCCTCAAGGTGGTGGGCATCACTTCGCAACGTGAGATAGAGGCCGCGATCCGGGAAGCCGTGGCTGCGGGGCGGCTGGGTCCGGGCACCACGGTGGCCGCGAAGGTCACGCTGCAGTTGCCGGCGCTCGGTATCGAGCGGGAGATCGACGGGGAGCTGGAATTGTCCTGACCGCTGCCGCTCTCCGAGACGGGGGCGGAGGCCGGCCTACACCGGCCAGACCAGGTTGCCGGTCTGGCCGAAGTCGTAACCGCCGAATTTCTGCGCGAGACGGCGACACTCGCTGCCACGCAGGTAATCGATCAACTTCTGGAAGAGCGTCCGGAAGAACATGCCGCGGTGCATCGCGAAATCGAAGGCCTCCCAGCCGATCGGGATGAAGTCGAGCCCGAATTCCGTCGCTGCAGCGCGGATGCCGATGCCCACGTCGGCGTAGCCCATCGCCAGTGCGGACGCCGCGTCGCGTTCGGAATAGGCCATGGACGTGACGCGGCGCGCGGCCGGGTCGAGCCCGTGGCGCGTGACGACCTCCTGCAGGAAGCGTTGCGAGCCGGCACCCTCCTGGCGCATCACCCAGCGGTTTTCCCGGGCAAAAAGTTGCTCGGGATCGCTGCCGGCCAGCCCGGGGGCGACCATCAGGCCCTGTTCGCGAAGAAAGATGCGCACGAGAATCCAGTCATTGTGCGGCGGATGCTGTTTGAGCAAGGCCGGGTGGCGCTGCTGGCTCTCTTCCGCCGGCCCCCAGTGGATGCCGCAGATGTCGGCACGCCGCCGGGCAAGCAGGGACAGTCCCAGCTGGGTGCCGGTCGAGGTGTAGCTGATCAGGGCGCGCGCCTGCACCTCGTTCGCCACGTGCATGATGGCGCGATAGATCACCGGGTCGTCGCTGCCCGCGATGAGCATCCGGTCCGTCAGCAGGCCCCCATGACTCGATTCGAGCAGCCACTGGTCCACCAGGTCGCGGGGAAACAGCCATTTGCCCGTCACCTTGGTGGCTGGAATGATGTTGTCCGCGACCAGCGCGTAGACTTTTTTTTCGTTGACCTGGAGGTAACGGGCGACCTGCTTGACGCTCATGAAGCGCGGCAGGTCGTCGCCTCGCGTAACCGCGGCGTCCGGAGCGCCCGCTGCGGGATTCTCGATGATGGCACGGCTCATGTCTTCCTCCGGCGAAAAGCTCCTGATCAAAGGAGCCAAAGACCCAGATCGCAGGCACTTGAGTCATGCAAGAAACATTCCGTATGCTTGAAGGACTCAGGAAAGTGCAAGCAGGACGCAGATCGAACTGGTAGTCTATCTGTCCGAGAAGATTCCGCCCCCGGAACCCCCACGACAGCCTTCAAGATATGCGTTTCCAACCTCTGGTAAATATCCCGGTCGCGGTCGTGCTGGCTCGCAAGGAGATCAGCCGTTCCGGCTGGACGATCCTCAACTGGGAAGGCGTGGCGGTTCTCGCGGGCGAAAGGTTCGCCGCTGGCGAGGCGCGGCGCCAGTTGCTCAGCGAGGCCGACGGCGTAGCGCAGTACTTGTGGGACGGCCTGCGGCTCGAGCTTTATCGCGATGCGGCGGAAACCTACTGGTTCAACCTGACCGCAACGGAGCCCTCGCTGTTTATCATCTGCAGCGAGGAGGAGGGCGGCGAACTGCTGCCCATCGCCGTGACCGCGGACCATGATCAGTCCACCAGTGCGACGGAAGCGGATTGCAAGGTGTTCGCGGTGCCGATCCCGGCCGAGATCATTCCGCAGCTCGAAGAATTCGTGATGACGCATTTCAAGCCGCAGAAGCGGCGCAAGCGCCGCCGCGACGAGTTGTCGGGCGACGGAGTGCAGTGATCCGCCATGGCTGATCGCGAACAGGCCAGGCCAGGCGCGCCGGCGGCGCCTGCCGACGAGGAGCACAAGGACGAGGAGTCGTTCCTCAGTCGCTGGTCCCGGCTCAAGGCGCAGAACAAGGCGCCCGAGCAGGCGCCGCCGGCTGCGGAGCACGCCGATGCACCTGCAGAGGCGCCTTTGGCCGAAGCATCCCCCGCGCCTGCACCCGAGGCCGAAGGCGAGCCGCCGGGTGACGAGGATATGCCGCCGCTCGAATCGCTGACGCCGGACTCGGACTTCAGTGCCTTCATGTCGCCGCGCGTCAGCGCGGGCTTGCGCAAGCAGGCCCTGCGCAAGCTGTTCCGCAGCGAGAAGTTCAATGTCATCAGCGAGCTCGACGACTACATCGACGACTACCGGAACTACCCGGCGTTGGGCGACATAGTGACCTCCGACATGAAGCATGCCGCAGCCAGGCTGCTCAAAAAGCAACTGGAGGCGGCGGAGGCCGCGGCGACCGACGACGCGGCGGCGGGAACGGCAGCGGGCGGCGTGGCGGCGACGGACGCCGGGTCCGCACCGTCTGTGGAGAGTGAGGCTGCCGGTGGGGATCCCGCGGGCGGCGATAATGATCGGGCTGCCGCTCGTCAGCCGGGTGAGACCGGCGAGCAGGCGGCGACCGGCCCGAGCGAAGAAACCGCGGAAATCGATCCGAACAACGACCAGGAGCAGCCGCCACGTGACGCATGAGCTTCCCGCCACGAGCAGCGCCGGGCGCGCGCGCGCCCAGGCATTGCAGATGCCTGTTTCGATCGAGGGCCAGCCGACCTCGATCGTGACCTATAAATCGAGTGGCCGACTGGTCATCGTGGGCGAGGAGGATCTCGCGCTTTCGCTGGCGCGCCGACTCGGCGAAGCGATTCCCTGTACCGTGCTCGTGCCTTCTGCGGCGCGGCCCGAGCCCGGCACCCGCGAGGGGCGTGTCGTCGTGCGCGGCGGGCGGCCCGAAATCGAGGGCCGGCTCGGTCGCTTCACGGTCAATCTCGAAACGCCCGACGGCACGGTGTCGCTGTCCGAGGCGGCCGGCAACCCGGGGAGTTTCTTCGACCTGGTGCTCGATCTTTCCCCCGTGCCGCTGATGACGCACGAGGTGCCGCCGGTCGGGTATTACGCGCCCGCGGGCGACGACGCCAAGCTCGAGAAGGCGCTCGCCGAGATTCCCGAGATGAGCGGGGAGTTCGAGAAACCCAAGTATTTCAATTACAACCCGGACATCTGCGCGCACGGCGGCAGCGGCATCGTCGGCTGCACGCGCTGCATCGATGCCTGCCCGACGCTGGCGATCACCTCCATCGGGGAAAAAGTCAGCGTCGATCCCTACCTGTGCCAGGGTGCCGGGAGTTGCGTCGCAGCCTGCCCGAGCGGCGCGATGAGCTATGCCTTCCCGGCAGTCAGCGACCTGCTGGCCCATCTGAAGCTGTTCCTCGGCGCGTTCCGCGACGCCGGCGGCGAGAGTCCCGTGGTGCTCATTCACGACGCCTGGTCGAGCAAGACCGTGGCCGAGACGCTCGGCCCCGAGATGCCGGAGGACGTGCTGCCGCTGGAGGTGGAGGAAGTCGGCTCGGTCGGGCTGGACACCTGGCTGGCGCTGCTGGCCTACGGGGCCCGGGCGGTGGTCGTCGTAGTGACCGACACTGCCCCGCGACGCATGGTCACGGAGATCGAGGCGCAAGTGCTTTTCGGCCGCGGAATCCTCGAGGGCATGGGCTTCCCTCCCGAGAGCCTGACTGTGATCAGCAGCGCCAGCGCCGCGGCCGATCCGGCCGGCTGGTGGGGCGCGCTCCCGGCCGCCGGCATCGCCAAGCCGGCCAGGTTTGCGTTACCCGACGACAAGCGCGCGATCCTGCGGCTGGCGATCGAGCACCTGCACCGGCATGCCCCGGCGCCGCGCAAGACGACGGAATTGCCCGCCGGCGCGCCATTCGGGGAAATCAAGGTCGACAAGAACGCGTGCACGCTGTGCATGGGCTGCGTCAGCGTCTGCCCTGTGGCGGCGCTGGATGCCGGCGGCGACCTGCCGCAACTGAAGTTCACGGAGTGGAATTGCGTGCAGTGCGGCCTTTGTGAAAAGGCCTGCCCGGAAGACGCGATCACCCTGCATACCCGTTTTCTCTACGACGCCGAGCTGCGCCAGCAGCCGCGGATCCTCAACGAGGAGCAGCCTTTCTGTTGCGTGGCCTGCGGCAAGCCGTTCGGCACCCGCTCCCTGCTGGAGTCGATGCTGAAGAAGCTGGAAGGGCACTGGATGTTCCAGGACGAAGCCTCCCGCCGTCGCCTGCAGATGTGCGAGCACTGCCGCGTCAAGGACATGTTCAAGTCCGGCGGCCCTGGCGTTCCCGGCGCCTGATCTGCGACATTGTTAACCGACTTGCGGACAAAATGACCCAATTGATCCCATATAGGTATTTATCTTGGTAATTTTTCCTCTCTTTATAGCCCGTCATTCCCTAAATACATGGCCTGAATGTTGCTAAATGATTGACCATAATGATAAAGACGAGCATTCGATGACGGACGCTGTCACTGAAGGCGGGGCGGAGGTTTCAAGGGACGTAGCGATCAATGGCATCGCCGCGGAAGAGCAGTTGCGCGCCAATGCGTGGAGCCTGCTGGCCCAGTTACTGGGCGCCGCGCCCGACGAACAGATCCTCAGCCTGCTGGCGGAAATCGACGCGGACGAGGTGAACTCGGACGACCTGCTCGGCGCGGCCTGGCGCATGCTCGGCACCGCTGCGGGGCGCAGTTCGCCCGCGGAGCTGGAAGAGGAGTATCACGACCTCTTCATCGGCGTGGGCCGTGGCGAACTGGTGCCCTACGGCTCCTGGTACATGACCGGATTCCTCATGGAGCAGCCGCTTGCCCGCCTGCGCGAGGAACTCCTCCAGCTGGGATTCGAGCGCCAGGAAGGCGTCAAGGAGCCCGAGGATCATGCGGCGGCGTTGTGTGACGTCATGGCCATGATCAACACCGGCGATCAACCGGCCTCGCTCGAGCAGCAGGCGGGATTTTTCGATCGTCACATTTCACCCTGGATGGCCCGCTTCTTCCGTGACATGCAATCGGCCCCGTCGGCGCGTTTCTATCGCGCGGTGGGCCAGCTCGGGGAGCAGTTCATCGAGGTGGAGAAACGGTATCTCAACGATTTCCTTTCTACGCCGTCGGCGCAAAAGAGTTTCAGTTGAGATTTGGATTTTGTAATCGGAGCGGACTCAAGTGGAGAGCACAATGAGCCTGAAAAAAGAGACGGAATATAACGGCAGGCGCCGGTTCCTCAAGGG
The DNA here is from genome assembly GCF_011064545.1 of Wenzhouxiangella sp. XN24. Classification (NCBI taxonomy): domain Bacteria; kingdom Pseudomonadati; phylum Pseudomonadota; class Gammaproteobacteria; order Chromatiales; family Wenzhouxiangellaceae; genus Wenzhouxiangella; species Wenzhouxiangella sp. XN24. Next base: position 175,684 of record NZ_JAAMFG010000017.1, on the reverse strand, counting down.
TTTGGCAGTGGCCGGTGGTGCGACTGCGATGATCGTCGCGACCGGGACGGCGACCGCCGCGCCGGAAGTGACCCTGACGTCGAAGCCCGCGAAAAAGGGCTACCACGAGACGTCGCACATCCGAACTTACTACCAGAAGGCCCGTATCTAGCCCCGTCCGGGACTGGATGCGATGCCCTAACGGTCAAACAGCGGAGAATCGGCGATGAAGCTGACCAAGAAAACTACTGCTACCAATAACGAGTCCACCAGCGCACTGAACGGCGTGCTGGGTCGGGCGATCGACCGGCGCGCCTTCCTGCGCCGGACCGGCCTGGCGCTCGGCGCCGGCGCGATCGCCTCGGCGCTGCCCCCGGCGATGATGCGCCGCTCGCAGGCCCAGGCGGCCCGCGAGATGGTGAAAGGCCCGATCGAGATCAAGCGCTCGGTCTGTACCCACTGTTCAGTCGGCTGCGGCGTCGTCGCCGAAGTCCAGAACGGTGTCTGGACGGGCCAGGAACCGGATTTCGACTCCCCGTTGAACCTGGGGGCGCATTGCGCCAAGGGCGCCTCCGTGCGTGAGCACGGGCATGGCGATCGTCGGCTCAAGTACCCGATGAAGAACGTCAACGGAAAGTGGCAGCGGTTGTCATGGGACCAGGCGATCAACGAGATCGGCGACCGCCTCCTGGACATCCGCGCCAAGCACGGCCCCGACAGCGTGATGTGGGTCGGCTCGGCGAAGATGAGCAACGAGGGCGCCTACCTTTATCGCAAGAACGCGGCCATGTGGGGGACGAATAACGTCGACCACCAGGCCCGTATCTGCCACTCGACGACGGTCGCCGGCGTAGCCAACACCTGGGGCTATGGCGCGATGACCAATTCCTACAATGACATGCACAACAGCAAGTGCATGTTCTTCATCGGCAGCAACGCCGCCGAGGCGCACCCGATCTCGATGCAGCACGTGCTGCGCGGTAAGGAGAACGGCGCCAAGCTGATCGTCGCGGACCCGCGCTTCACGCGCACCGCGGCGCATTCGGACCAGTTCCTGCGGCTGCGGCCGGGCACCGACGTGCCCCTGATCTACGGCCTGCTGTGGCACATCTTCGAGAACGGCTGGGAGGACAAGGAATACATCCGCCAGCGTGTCGCCTTCATGGACGACATCCGGGCCGAGACCGCCAAGTGGACCCCCGACGTCGTCGAGAACGTCACCGGGATTCCCGGCGACGAGGTGAAGAAGGCCGCGCAGACCATGGCCGAGCATCGTCCCGGCACCATCGTCTGGTGCATGGGCGGCACGCAGCACACCATCGGCAACAACAACACGCGCCTCTACAGCGTGCTGCAGCTGGCGCTGGGTAATGTCGGCGTGTCCGGCGGCGGCGCCAACATCTTCCGCGGCCACGACAACGTCCAGGGCGCCACCGACTTCGGCATCCTGGCCGACACGCTGCCCGGCTATTACGGCCTCGCCGAGGGCTCCTACAGGCACTGGGCCCGCGTGTGGGACGTCGACTTCGACTGGCTGAAGGCGCGGTTCGACCAGGCCAGCTATCCCAACGGATCGAACATGGTGCCGGCAATGAACCTGCCGGGGATCACCGTGTCGCGCTGGTACGACGGCGTCAACGAATCGGACGAGAACGTCTCCCAGAAGACCGCGCTGAAAGCGCTGTTCCTCTGGGGTCACGCGATCAACAGCCAGGTGCGTGGCGCCGAGCAGAAGCAGGCGCTGGAGAAGCTGGACCTGGTGGTCGTCGTCGATCCTTACCCGACGCACACCGCCGTGCTGCCGGATCGCGACAAGGAAGGCATGTACCTGCTGCCGGCCTGCACGCAGTTCGAGACCTACGGGTCCCGCACCGCGTCCAACCGGTCGCTCCAGTGGGGCGAGAAGATCATCGAGCCGCTGTTCGAGTCGCTGCCTGATCACACGATCATGTACAAGCTCGCCAAGAAGCTCGGCTACTCCGACCAGCTGTTCAAGAACATCCAGGTGAACGGCGAGGAGCCCCTGATCGAGGACATCACGCGGGAGTTCAACCGCGGCATGTGGACGATCGGCTACACCGGCCAGAGCCCGGAGCGCCTCAAGAAGCACCTCGAGAACAAGCACACCTTCAATGTCACGACGCTGAAGGCCGAGGGCGGACCCTGCGACGGCGAGACCTACGGCTTGCCGTGGCCCTGCTGGGGCACCCCGGAGATGGGCCATCCCGGCACGCACGTGCTCTACGACACCAGCAAGCCGGTGGCCGAAGGCGGCCTGAATTTCCGCGCCCGTTTCGGCGTGGAGTACCAGGGCGTGAACCTGCTGGCCGAGGATTCCTGGAGCAAGGGCGCCGAGATCGAGGACGGCTATCCCGAGTTCACCGCCGACATGCTGAAGCAGCTCGGCTGGTGGGATGACCTGACCGAGGAAGAGAAGGTCGCGGCCGAGGGCAGGAACTGGAAGACCGACCTCTCCGGCGGCATCCAGCGCGTCGCCATCAAGCACGGTTGCGCGCCCTTCGGTAACGCCAAGGCGCGTTGCAAGGTGTGGAACTTCCCCGATCCGATTCCCGTCCACCGCGAGCCGCTGTACACCAGCCGCCGCGACCTGGTCGAAGAGTATCCGACCTACGAGGACCGCAAGGCCTTCTGGCGCCTGCCGACCCGTTACGGCTCGATCCAGGCCCAGGACTTCTCCAAGGACTTCCCGCTGATTCACACCAGCGGCCGCCTGGTCGAGTACGAAGGCGGTGGCGAGGAGACGCGGTCCAACCCCTGGCTCGCCGAGCTGCAGCAGGAGATGTTCGTCGAGATCAACCCGGCGGACGCCAACGATCGCGGCATCAAGGACGACACCTGGGTGTGGATGGACGGACCGGAAGGCGGCGTGATCAAGCTCAAGGCCATGATCACCAACCGCGTGGGCCGGGGCGTCGTGTTCACGCCGTATCATTTCGGCGGGTGGTTCGAGGGCAAGGACTTGTTATCCAAGTATCCTGAAGGCACTCATCCGTATGTCCGGGGCTCTGCAGCGAACGATGCGTTTACCTACGGGTACGACTCGGTCACGAACATGCAGGAAACCAAAGCCTCGCTCTGCCAGATTCGCCCGGCGTAAGGAGTTAACTCACCATGGCGAGAATGAAATTTCTTTGTGATTCCGAGCGCTGCATCGAGTGCAACGGTTGTGTAACGGCGTGCAAGAACGAGCACGAAGTGCCCTGGGGCGTGAATCGCCGCCGCGTGGTCACGCTCGACGACGGCCTGCCGGGCGAAAGCTCGATCTCCGTCGCCTGCATGCACTGCACGGACGCGCCTTGTGCGGCCGTCTGCCCGGTGGATTGTTTCTACACCACCGACGACGGCATCGTCCTGCACGACAAGGACCTTTGCATCGGTTGCGGCTACTGCTTCTATGCCTGCCCGTTCGGCGCACCCCAGTTCCCGCAGAAGGAAGCCTTCGGCATCCGCGGGAAGATGGACAAGTGCACCTTCTGCGCAGGTGGCCCGGAGGAGAACAACTCGGAAGACGAGTACATCAAGTACGGGACCAACCGCATCGCCGAGGGCAAGCTGCCGCTGTGCGCGGAGATGTGCGCGACCAAGGCGCTGCTGGCGGGTGATGGCGACATGGTCGCCGACATCTACCGCGAGCGCGTCCTGAAGCGCGGCAGCCGTCCGCAGACCTGGGGCTGGGAAACCGCCTACAAGGAAGCCTAGGCGCGTGATAACACACCGGGCGGGGCGGCCTACGGGCCGCCCCCGCACCGGTCCTGGAGAGAGACGATGAGAATTATCACCCTGGCTCTGCTGGCCGCGGCGTCCGTGGCTCTTGCGGGCTGTTCGGATGTCACGGTTTACGAGCCTGGCGTATACAAGGGTTCGAGCGACCCCTTGGTCGAGGACCTCAGGTCGGAAGAACTGAGATCTGCCCTTGAGGATCGCGTCGAACACCAGCGCGACCGTTAGTCACTCAGCCCACACGACGGGAGGATTCCACGTGATGGTCGACAATACACAATCGGAAGTCAGCGGACGCCAGCGGCGGAAAGCCCGCCGGATCGTCTGGAGCGTCGCGCTGATTCTGGGTCTATCCATGATCCTGCCGCTGAGCGGCTGGCTGCTCACCGAGGGCCCGTCAGGGCAGGCGGTAGCCCAGCAGGCCCAGTCCGGCGATGATGCTGCACAGCTCGCGCAATCGGAGCAGCAGCGGCGTGATTTCTGGCGCCAGGCGCGGGGCGGCGTGTCCGGCTACAGCGCAGTGACCGGCCAGGAAACCGGCGTGCTCATCCAGAGCGGCGGCGACGTCTGGCGCGCGGTGCGCGAGGGGCCCCTGTTGCGCTGGGGCGGCATCGGCCTGCTCGGCGTCATCGTGGCGATCCTGTTGTTCCACTTCGTTGCAGGTTCCGTGAAGCTCGAACACCGTACCGGCCGGACGATCACGCGCTGGAGCACGTACGATCGAACGATCCACTGGGTCACCGCGGCACTCTTCATCATCCTGGCGATCACCGGGCTCAGCCTGCTGTTCGGGCGCATGGTCCTCACGCCGATCCTCGGCAAGGAGGGCTTCGCCGCCTTCGCCGCGATCGCGAAGCCGGTGCATGACTGGCTGGCCGTCCCCTTCATCGTCACCCTCGTGATGATGATGGTGCCGTGGCTGAAGGACAGCCTGCCGAAGGCCTATGACTGGACCTGGATCAAGATGGGCGGCGGCTACCTCGACAAGTCGAAGCACCCGCCGGCCGGCTTCGTCAACGCCGGCGAGAAGATCTGGTACTGGAGCCTGTTCTTCGGCGGGATCGTGCTGGTGGTCTCGGGAGTGTTCCTGCTGTTCCCGAATCTCGGCACGGAGCGCGGCGGGATGCAGATCGCACACCTCGCGCATGCCATCAGCGGCATCGGCCTGATCGCTTTCTCGGTCGGTCATATCTATCTCGGCACCTTCGGCAACGAAGGGTCCCTCGAGGGGATGATCACCGGCGAAGTGGACGAGGCCTGGGCCAAGGCGCACCACAGCGTCTGGTATGACGAACTCAAGAAGCAGGGCACGCGCCCCGCCAACGTGGAAGCACCACGGGGGGCTGGGCACGCGGCGACCTGACCCCAGGTTGACGTAAACCGGAGCGGGGGCGCCTCAACGGCGCCCCCGTTTTTTTGGCTGGCGATTTTCGTGCGGACGGGGCATCCTTTAGTCTATGAAAATCACGCTGACACCGATTGTGCTCGGCCTGCTGCTTGCAGCAGGATCGGCGCCCGCCACGGACTCTTCCGCGGAGGACTATCCGTCCTGGGACGGGAACCTCGAGACGCTTCACGAGCATGCGGCGCCCTCCTCCAGCGGCAAGACGGAGCTCATGGCTGCGGCCAGCGAGGGCCGTCTCCCTGAGGTCCGGCGCCTCGTGGAGGCCGGCGCCGGAATCGACGAAAGAAATGCAAACGGCGGAACCGCCCTGATGTATGCGGCGGCGGCTGACGAGGTGGAGACCGCCGCCTTCCTGCTGGCGAACGGTGCCGATGCGAACGCGCGCGCCCGAATTGGCTGGACGCCGTTGCTGGTTGCCGCGGCCAAGGGCAGGGCGACGGTCATCGAGCTGTTGCTGGCGAGCGGCGCGGAAGCAGCGACTCCGGATGCCTATGGATGGACGCCGCTCATGCGGGCGGTTTCCGGCAACTACATCGAGGCCGTCGAAGTGCTGCTGGCGTCGGGGCAGGCGGAACTCGAGGCGCGGGAGGAGTCGGGCGCGACCGCGTTACACATTGCGGCGGGCAGGGGTTTCGCCGGGATCGTGGAGTGCCTCCTCGAAGCTGGCGCCGAGCCACTGGCCACCGATGGCGCCGGACGCACGCCCGCGGAGGTCGCACGCATGCAGGGCCACCGGGAGGCGGAGGCCTTGCTGAAGTCCTAGCAGACGTTGGTGTTCTGGCTGTATTCGCCCAGCGGCAGCACCGTGGTCGTCGGCCCGGCCGGCGCCCTGATGGCCTCGCTGCCCTGTTGCATGGCGAGCTGGAAACCGAATTTCTCGAAGAAGCGCTCGAACATGTCGCCACCATAGGTGCCGAGAGCGCGCAGTTCGCCCGTCTGTTCGTCGAACGCCAGGTCCACGGCCGCCAGGGGTTGCGGTGCAGGACCGCCCAGCACGCGGCAACCCTCGGCGGGGTCGTACACGCTGCCTTCCGAGCAGCAGTAGATCACTTGCTCGCGCTCGGTCGGCGTGTAGTCCTTGTCCGTGAAAGCCATCGGCCCGTGGCGGTAGTGGATGAAGCTGACGGTCGGTGTCGGGTAGGTCATGCGGTGTGCGCAGATTGCGGAAAACGCGACCACGGAGCGCTGCGGGCCGACGCCGCCGCGCCAGCGGTAACTGCGACCGTCGTCCATCTCCAGGCGTTCCTGGGGGAGGGCGGGTTTGCCCAGGTTGATCAGGAAACACGGCGTGCTGACGAAAGGATAGTGAAAGACATAGCTTTCGCCGACGGCGAGCTGGTCGATGCGCAGCGGCGATCCCGTGGCATCCACCAGCGTCGCCGGGGGCGCCGGGACTCGTTCCGGCGTCGAGTCCGCCAGCAGCGAGGGGCTGCTCGCGACGAGCGCGCCGGTGCTGGCGCAGAGCTTCAGAAAACCACGTCGGGAAACCGGGTCGCCGGCCATGCTTAGCCACCTTTCGGATCAGATTGCCTGATCGTAGCATTCGTCACGCACGCTGCAACAGATCCGTCGGCCGCCCGGCGCGAACCTATTCCTGCAGTCTGTCGTCGGGCCCATTCTCGCGCGTGGTCGCGTGCGGATCGGCGGCGTCCCGGCGCGCCCTGCGGCGCCGGATTTCCATGGGATGCTCGACTTTGCGCACCTTGTCGACGAGGTGCATGAGCGCCAGCCAGGGATGTCGATAGGTCATGCGCGGTCCCGCATAAGCCATGATCACTCGCGCGTGTTCGCGCTGCGCCCGCTTGTAGCAGTGGATGGGACACTTGGCACAGGTCGGCTTGGCTTCGCCATAGGGGCATTTTTCGAGACGCCGCTCCGCATAGGCCAGAAACGCCCGGCAGTCGTCGCAGGTGGCTCCCCGGCGCGCGGCCTCGTCATGATGATCGGCGCACCAGATCTCCACCATGCATTCCATCGTGCGGTACTCGCGCCGCAGGCGCGGCGTGAGGAGCAGGCTGCCGCCTGCAGCAGTGCCATGCTTATTCATGCAGGCTATATACATATTTTCCCCCTTCAGATGCAATAGGCATCCGCCCTGGTTCTCGAATGCCCCGGCGTTCAGGATGGCACTTGCGCGGGCGATTCGCGCCCAGATGGAGTAAGCTGGGGAGATGACTGAAAAGATCGAGAAAGCCGCCGCAGGGCGCACGGATCATCCGTTCAAGGTGTCGTCCATCACGCGTGCGGAAGCGCCCGAGGGGGCTGTCTCCGCAACCTGGTACCGCTACGAGATCGCGCAGGGCCCCAATGCCATCGTCGGGCACCGGGAAGGCAGCCTGCAGGCCGTCACCCAGGCGGTCGCGGACATCGTGATCCGGCTCAACGAGCGCCGGCTCGGCAAGGCGGGTCGCGTGCAATTGACGCCGGGGCCCAAAAAGAATCGCGGCAGCTGAGCTGGGCTGAGCTGACCTGAGCTGGGCTGGACTGGGCTGGGCTGGACTGGGCTGGGCTGGACTGGGCTGGGCTGGGCTGGGCTTTGGGGTATCGCCCGGGCCATCGCAGGGCCGGCGGCTCGCCGACTCAGCGGTCCGCCGGGCGCCAGTCGAGCGGCGGTTCCTGCAGCAGCGCCAGCTGCTCCCGCAGCGCCTGCACGTGGTCTTCCCAGTACCTCGGTGTACCGAACCACGGAAATGCGACCCGAAAGGCGGGGTCCGTCCAGCGGCGCGCGATCCACGCTGCGTAATGCATGATCCGCAATGCACGCAGGACTTCGATGAGCGCGAGTTCGGCGGGATCGAAGGGCCTGAATTCCTCGTACCCTGCGAGCAACTCCGCCAACTGCGGTTCCTGCTCCGCGCGTTCGCCGGACAGGAACATCCACAGGTCCTGGATGGCCGGCCCGGTGCAGGCGTCATCGAGATCGACGATGTGGACCTGCTCATCGAGCGCCAGGACATTGCCGGGATGGAAGTCCCCGTGCAGGCGCAACTGGCGAGCCTGCACGGCCTCCCAGCGGTCCTCGATCGTCGCCAGCAGGTCCTGGCAGACGCTGGCGTACGCCGGCTCCATGTAGTCCGGAAGAAAACCTCCGGCGAGCAGGTCGTCACGCGATGCGTGGCCGAACAGTGCGGGCGAGAGATGGGGACGATGGCTGAAGGCCGCCCCGCTGCCCACCAGGTGGAGTCTTGCCACCAGCCGGCCCACCTGGCGCAGCAGGCGCAGGTCGTCCAGCTGCGGCACGCGGCCGGCCACGCGGGGCGTCAACGCGAAGCGGAACTCGCCGTGCTGCAACAGGCTGTGCCCATCGTGGCGCAGGGGCGCGACCACGGGGATGTCACGCGCCGCGAGTTCGTACGCGAAGCCGTGTTCCTCCAGGATCGCGGCGTCCGTCCACCGGCCGGGGCGATAGAATTTCGCCACCACCGGCGTGCCGTCCTCGATGCCCACCTGGTACACCCGGTTCTCGTAGCTGTTCAGGGCCAGCAGTCGTCCATCGCAATGCAGGCCGAAGCGCTCCACCGAATCGAGGATGTCGTCAGGCTGCAGGTCCTGGTAGGCGAGGGAGGGGTCGTGATTTCTGCTCATGCTTCGATCGCACAGACGGAGCGGCAATATACCAGTCGGACTGCCCCCGGTCCGGCATGGACAATCCGCCTCCTTGTGTTATAGTCGCTGAACTCCTGATGCACACCGGTCTGCATCCGGCCCTTGCGGCACGCCCTTCTGGTCAGCCTCGAGCAACACAACAATCGAGCCTTGACCGGCCGGAGCCCAGCTTCCGGCAGGCGTTACAGATCAGGAGATCACGTTTTTATGTCATTCGACTCTCTCGGCCTCTCGGCCGAGCTTCTTCGTGCAGTGGCTGAAGAAGGCTACGACACGCCGACCCCCATCCAGGTCCAGGCAATCCCGGTCATCCTGCAAGGCAGGGACGTTCTCGCAGGCGCCCAGACGGGCACCGGCAAGACCGCCGGCTTCACGTTGCCCATGTTGCAACACCTGTCCGCCAGGCCTGTTGAAGGCCGCAGGCGCATCCGCACGCTCGTGCTGGTGCCGACCCGCGAGCTGGCCGCCCAGGTGGCCGCCAGCGTGGACACATACGGCCGCCACCTCCCGCAGCTGCGGTGCGCCGTGGTATTCGGCGGCGTCAGCATCAATCCCCAGATCGCAACGCTTCGGCGCGGCGTCGATATCCTGGTCGCTACGCCGGGCCGCCTGCTCGACCACGCGCAACAGCGCACCGTGGACCTGTCCTCCGTGGAGATCCTGGTGCTCGACGAAGCGGATCGCATGCTCGACATGGGCTTCATCCGCGACATCCGGCGCGTGCTTGCCATGCTGCCGAAGCGGCGCCAGAACCTGTTGTTCTCCGCGACCTGCTCGGACGAGATCCGCTCCCTTGCGAACGGCCTGCTGGACAACCCGGTGGAGATCGAGGTGGCGCGTCGCAATATCACGGCCGAACTCGTCACCCAGGTCGTGCACCCGGTGGACCGCGCCCGCAAGCGTGAGCTGCTGTCGCACCTGATGAGCACGGGCGACTGGCGCCAAGTCCTCGTGTTCACCCGCACCAAGCACGGCGCCAACCGGCTCGCCACGCAGCTGGAGCACGATGGCATCAGCGCTGCGGCCATCCACGGCAACAAGAGCCAGGCGGCGCGCACCAAGGCGCTGGCGGACTTCAAGGCCGGCAAGGTGCGGACGCTGGTGGCGACCGAGGTCGCTGCGCGCGGACTGGATATCGACCAGTTGCCGCATGTCGTCAACTTCGAGTTGCCGCACGTCTCGGAAGACTACGTGCACCGTATCGGCCGTACCGGTCGGGCAGGCAGCGAAGGCGAGGCGGTGTCGCTGGTGTGCGTCGACGAGCGGCGCTTGCTGGCGGATATCGAGCGCTTGCTCAAACGTAATATTCCGCAGCGTATGATTGCCGGGTTCGAGCCGGATCCCTCGATTCGTCCCGAACCGATCGAGACCGGGCGGCGTGGCGCGCCACCTGCCAAGAACCGCGGCCGCGGTGTGCCGGAGCGACAAGGTCGCCGGTCGCGTGGCGCCAGGCCGCAGGATCGAAGAATTTGCCCCTGAGGGCAACCCAGCAGCGGACGCTTTGTGCGTTGGCCGTCCACTGCTGTCGTTATGACGACAACGCACTTTTTGTATGGAATGAGCAATAGTTATGAACATCTATGTTGGAAATCTGGCCTACAGCGTGACTGAGGACGATCTGCGGACCGCCTTCACCGAATTCGGTACCGTCACTCGTGCCACTGTTATCACGGACAAGTTCTCGGGCCAGTCCAAGGGCTTCGGCTTCGTCGAGATGGCGAACAGCTCCGAGGCCGAGGCAGCCATTCGGGGCCTGAACGACAAGCCCCTGAACGGCCGCAACATCAAGGTCAACCAGGCCAAGCCGCGCGAAGAGCGCCCCGCCCGCAGCGGTGGTGGTGGCGGCGGCGGTCGCTGGTAAGACCGTCAGCTTGAACGGATCCTTCGGGTTCGTTCTGCGGAGAGGGCCCCATCCGGGGCCCTTTTCGTTTCCACCCTTGGCGTAACTTGCTAAGGTTCGCGGCAAACACACCCGAACAGGACGCAGCGATGGCAGAACAGGACATGGGCGCCGGCATGAATGCCGCCGAACTCTATCTCGAGGAGATTTTTACCGACCGCCGGGTGGGCACCATCCAGCGCCTGAGCCCGGTCACCGCCGACGGTGCGCCGGACCCGGCGCGATCGGTGGTTTATGTAGGCCAGGCACAGGTCATGACGCCGGCAGGCGCGTTGCCGCTGTCGTTCGAGATCCCGTCGACTTCGTTGTCGGAGGCGGTGGAAGGCTTTGCCGCAGCCGCTGAGAAAGCGGTGGGCGAGACGATGCGGCGCCTGCAGGAAATGCGCCACGAGGCGGCCAGCTCGATCATCGTGCCGGAGGGCGGCGGCAGTGGCCTGGGTGGCGGCGGGCTGGGCGGTGGCGGGCTGCCGGGCGCAGGCCCCGGCGCGGGCAAGATCCGCATCCCCTGACCGCCGAAATGTCAGCAAGCGGAGACGTCGGCTTCGCTACAATGGGGCGATCGATGGCAGGCGACTCGGACAGGCCGGCATGACATATTGCGTGGCGATCTCGGTGGATGAAGGTCTCGTGTTCGCTTCGGACTCGCGCACCAATGCGGGCCCGGACCAGGTGAGCGTGTTCGGCAAGATGCACGTGCTGGTGGAAGAGGCGGACCGGTTCCTGGTGCTTCTCTCCGCGGGCAATCTCGGCACGACACAGGCCGTGCGGACGCGCATCCGCCACGACCTGGAGTTCGACCGGCAGCCCAATCTGAGGACCCTGCCGAGCATGGCCGAGGTGGCCGAGTATCTCGGGTCCATCAACGCGGAGCAGCGACGCAAGCACGCCGAGAACAGCGAGCACGACGGCGCGATGACCGCGACCTTCGTCCTCGGAGGACAGATCGCAGGCCGCGACCCGGGCATCTTCCTGGTCTATCCCGAGGGCAACTACATCCGCGCCTCGAGCCAGACGCCTTTTCTGCAGATCGGCGAATCGAAGTACGGCAAGCCGATCCTGGATCGCCTCGTCAAGGCTTCGCTGTCGCTCGAGGACACGGCGCGTGTCGCCCTGATCTCGATGGATGCGACGATGCGGAGCAACGTCACGGTGGGCCCGCCGATCGAGGTGTTGATCTACAACCTGCGCAAGCCGCGTCTCCTGCGCCACATGGTGTTCGGGCCGGACGACGATTACCTGCGCGAGCTGGGCCGCAGCTGGCAGGGCTACGTGGAGAAAGCGTTCAGTGTCCTGCCGCCGCTGCCGCCCCGGCCCACGGAGTTGCTGCGAGTCGTCGATGAATGAACGCCAGCTTGGCGCGCACGGGACCGTTCAGGACGAAGGGATAGGGATCATCGACCCCCAGGCCGCGTGCGAGCTCGTTCAGCCGCACCGACACGGATATCCATAGCGAGACTTCGGCATCCCAGTCGGCCGCCGGTGCGGCGACGAAGTGCGTGGCGCGGGCGGTTTCCAGTCCGTCGGTGATGTGCAGGTAGTGCGACCAGCATTCCGCCCAGTCTTCCAGGGGATGGCTGGATGCATACGGACTGACGTAGCGCTCGCCCCAGTCAGCCGCGGGGCCGGCCTCGTGGTAGCGCGCCAGCGCCGTCGCGTAGTCGTCGCGCTCGTCGCCGAACAGGGCGCGGAATTCGTCTCTTGCCGGGCCCGGCGGCGCCAGCAGTTCGTGGTAGTAGTGGCCGCTCTCGTGGCGGAAATGCCCGAGCAGCGTGCGGTATCTTTCCGACATCTGTTCGCGGACCACGTGGCGCGCGACGTCGTCGGCCTCGAGCAGGTTGATGGTGATGATGCCTGCGCGATGGCCCGTCATGACGAGCGACTCCGCGACCTGCGGGTTGCTGCGCTGGTCCTCGAGAAACTCGAAACGCAGCGGTGCGCGGCCGTGCGCCGCCTCCAGCGGCAGGCCCAGCTGGATCAGGCTGTACACGAGACGCCGCTTGGCGTGTTCAACGCGCCGCCAGAGCACGAGATTGTGCTCGGTGGAGAGGTTGGGGATGATGCTGTTGAGCCGACACGCCACGCAGAAGTGGGCAGGATCGTCGGCGGGCAGCAACCAGTTGCACGCCGTGTGCAGGTCCCGGTTGCGACAGGCTTTCCATTGCCCGCCGTCGGCGGCGCCGAAAAACGTCTCTCCGGGTGGGCGCGAAAGGAACTCGGCCTTCTCAGGCGCATAGCCGAGGTCCGCGCCGCACGCGGTGCACCAGTAGTCGTCGAAGAACACCCGCGCGCCGCAGTTGCAATCGAACAGCTTCATGCGGCCCGGTCCGGCAGGAACCATGCGCCCGAGACTTCGGCGTGCACCTGGGCGAGCTCCAGCTGCAGATCGTCCATCAGGTTTCGCAACGTCGTCTTCTCGATGCCGCCCGTGCGTTGCGCGTCGAGGATCCGTTGCAGCCGCACGGCGCAGTGCAGCGGCGCCTGGTGTTTCGGCAGCTTCAACATGCTGGCTTCCAGCTCCAGCAGGCAATGGCTGACCGCTCGCGGGAACAGCGGGTCGTTCAGCAGGAAGCGGATGACGTCCTCTGCGCGGATCCGGCGGCGCACGTACTGGCGGTACATCTGGTAACCGGACAGCGACTTGAGCACCGCCATCCAGAGCGTGTTCTCGAATCTTGCGACTGCATCCTCCGCTTCCAGCAGGCTGGCGGCCGCGATGTCGATGATGCGTGTCGTCATGTCGGCTCGCTCCAGGTTCCGCCCGAGACGAATGAAATGATAGGCGTCGCCATGGCTCATCGTGCCTGACAGCAGTCCGGTCAGCTGCTGCACGCCCTGGACGATTTCCGAGAGCACCTCGTGGCGGCGGCGCGGCGAGGCGATTTTCGGCAGGGACTTCCGCCCGTACAGGTACAGCTCGTTGACGCAACGCCAGGCCTCGGTCGGGCACAGGTCGCGGGTGGTGCGGAAATTCTCGCGGGCCTGGCCCAGCGAGGCGACGATCGAGCTGGGGCTGTCCGGATCGGCGATCAGGAACCTCAACGTGTCGCGATCATCCGGTTGGGGGAAGCGTGCGTCGAAATCCTGCCGGGCGCCACAGATGTCCACCAGCAGGGGCCAGTCGACGCCCGCATCGCGCGGCAGGTCGAGCAGGGCTGCATCGTAGACCCGCACCAGCCGCGCGGTATTCTCCGCACGCTCGAGATAGCGTGCGCCCCAGTACATGCGTTCGGCCACCCGTGACAGCATGTTCAGCTCTCCTCGCTCTCGACGACCCAGGTATCCTTGCTGCCGCCGCCCTGGCTCGAATTGACGACCAGGGAGCCCTCGACGAGCGCGACTCGAGTCAGCCCGCCGGCGGTCACCTCGTTGCGTTCTCCCTGCAGGCTGAAAGGCCGCAAGTCGAGGTGGCGAGGTTCGAGTCGACCGTTGACCAGGGTCGGTGCAGTGGACAGGCTGAGGACCGGCTGGGCGATATAGTTGCGCGGCTCCAGCGACACGAGCCGGCGGAACTTGTCGATGTCCGCATGGCTCGCGGCGGGGCCGATCAGCATGCCGTAGCCGCCGGATTCGTTCACCGGCTTGACCACCAGGTTCGCAAGATTCTCCAGCACATGCCGACGGTCCTTCTCTTCGATACAGGCGTAGGTCGGCACGTTGGGCAGGATGGCATCCTCGTCGAGATAGTAGCGGATGATGTCCGGCACGTAGGCGTACACCAGCTTGTCATCCGCGACGCCCGCGCCCGGGGCGTTGGCGATCGCGACCTTGCCGGCGCGCCAGGCCCGCATCAGCCCGCGCACCCCCAGCATCGAGTCGGGACGGAACTCGTCAGGATCGAGGAAGGTGTCGTCGACCCGGCGGTAGATCACGTCCACGCGTTCGAGGCCTGCGATCGTGCGCATGTAGACGCAATCGTCGTCGGCGACGACCAGGTCGCCGCCCTCGACGAGTTCGGCGCCCATCGCCTGGGCGAGATAGGCATGCTCGAAATAGGCCGAGTTGTAGATTCCGGGTGTCAGGACGACGACTTCCGGATAGTCCAGCGGCCGGGGGGAGAGCGACGCGAGGGTGTCGAACAACAGGGAAGGGTAATCGTCCACCGGCAGGATACGGTTGCGGGAAAACAGTTCCGGAAAGACCTGCTTGGTCACGATCCGGTTTTCGAGCATGTAGGAGACGCCCGAGGGAACGCGCAGATTGTCCTCGAGCACGTACAGCGTGCCGTCCGCATCACGCACCAGGTCGCTGCCGCAGATGTGCGCCCAGGCGCCATGGGCCGGTTTGACTCCCCTGCATTCCTTGCGGAAGTTGCCGGAGGTCTCCAGGAGCGCGCGGGGAAAGCGCCCGTCCGCCACGATCCGTTGCTCGTTGTAGAGATCGTCGATGAACAGGTTCAGCGCGGTCATGCGCTGTTTGAGCCCGGCCTCGACGCGGCGCCATTCGCTTGCCGGGATGATGCGCGGGATGATGTCGAACGGCCAGGCGCGATCGATATTCTGGCCTTCGCTGTAGACCGTGAAAGTGATGCCCATCTCGAGGATGGCGCGCTCCGCGGCATCCTGGCGCCGACCCAGCTGTTGCGCACTCAGTGCCGAGAGATGTTTTGCCAACTCGCGCGCATGGGGCCTGGGTCGCCCGGGGGCGCCCAGCAGCTCGTCCCATCCGGTTCCCGGGTCGTAGTCGCGCCAGCTTATTTTCATCGGCTGATCTCCCTCATCCGAACAGGGCGGTCCACGCGAAGCACCGGCCGGGGAGGCCCTCGACGGGCACTCACTCGTCGATGGTAAAGCTGATGTCGGCTCGCTCCTCGAGCCGTTGCCGGAGCAGGCCGCCGAAGGCCGTCGCCGGGGTCCAGGAACCGCCCCCGACCGGCAGGCGAGCCTCGTCGAGGGCCAGGCACAGGGCGGCCTCGCCGAGCATGCGGGCCGTGGCGCCGTAGCCGGGATCACGCCGCCCGACGACCCGGGCCCTGAGCTGTCGCTCGGGCGCCGTGGGGTGCCGGCCGATCAGCAGCATCTCGAAGCCTCCGGCTTCGCGGGCCGCTTCGTCGGGGCCCTCGCCCGGCTGCGGCAGAAACAGGCGATTCATCACCGCGCGGGTCGGCCCCAGCGAGGCGGCGGCCATGAATGCGCCGAGGCCCGCCGTGACGGCGGCGGCGCGGGCGAAACCCGCGGCGCCCTCGCCCGTGAGCACCGCCTCGGTGTAGCGGAAGCGGTGGCCCCAGGGCCAGCCGAGCAGGGCATGGCTTCGCCTCACGATCCGCGTGTTGACGCTCGCCATGACGAAAGGCGCGGTCCAGCCGTCGGCGTCGGAGTCGAGCAGGGGACGGACCTGGTCGCGTCCGTCCGGTCCCTTGCGCTGCTTCGCGGGATTCAGGGCGTAAGGGTCGCCCATCACACGGCGATCGTCCGGATTGCGTTTTGCCGCGTCCAGCGCATTGAGCATGCTGGCCACGGTGCCGCCGCTGAAGGTGCCCTTCATGCGCCGAACGAATAATTTCACCGAACTGCAGGGGCGGCCGTAGCGCGCGAGAGCCTCTTCCTGCAGGAACTGGCAGCCGAGATCGGAGGGGACCGAGTCGAAGCCGCAGGAGTGCACGATGCGCGCGCCGGTCTCGGTCGCCCGCGCCTCGTGCGCGTCGATCATCTGTCGCATCCAGTGGACTTCGCCGCTCAGGTCGCAATAGTGCGTGCCCGCTTCGGCGCAGGCGGCCACGAGTCCCGAGCCATGCAGCGCATAGGGGCCGACCGTGGAGCAGATCGCGCGCGCGCTGCGCGCCAGCCCGGCGAGGGAGTCGGCGTCGTGACTGTCGCCGAGCAGCACGGGGATCCGCGGCGCGCCGATGTCGCGCAACACGGCCCCGAGCTTGTCGGCATCGCGACCCCCGACCGCCCAGCGCAGCTTGCGATCCTTGCCGGCACGGACCAGGTGCTCCGCGACGAGGCGTCCCGTGAAGCCGGTGGCGCCCCATAGGACCAGGTCGAAGTCGCGATCTTTCATGTCCTGTGCCGGGCCTCGCGAGGATACGATGTAAGCGCCTTACGATAGCAAGAATGGCTCGCGGCCGGGGCGCAGGTGGTCATGCGGGACCGCGGATTCCATAATCGGGCTGTCAGTCAAAATCCGGAGACGCTCATGAAGACGCGCGCCGCAGTCGCCCTGGCAGCCGGCCAGCCCTTGTCGATCGAGACGGTGGACCTCGACGGGCCGCGCGAGGGCGAGGTCCTCGTCGAGATTCGCGCCACGGGCGTCTGCCACACCGATGCGTTCACGCTGTCCGGCGAGGATCCCGAGGGTGCCTTCCCGGCGATCCTGGGCCACGAAGGCGCCGGCGTGGTGGTCGACGTGGGACCGGGAGTCCGGACGCTGCGCAAGGGCGACCACGTCATCCCGCTGTACACCCCCGAGTGCCGGGAGTGCGAGTTCTGCCTCAACCCGAAGACCAACCTCTGCCAGGCCATACGCGCCACGCAGGGTCGGGGCGTGATGCCCGACGGCAGCAGCCGCTTTTCCCTGGACGGCCGCCCGCTGCTGCATTACATGGGCTGTTCCACGTTTTCCAATTACACCGTCCTGCCCGAGATCGCCGTGGCCCGGATCCGCGAGGATGCGCCCTTCGACAAGGTCTGCTACATCGGCTGCGGCGTGACCACGGGGATCGGCGCGGTGGTGTTCACGGCCAAGGTGGAGCCGGGTTCGACGGTGGCGGTGTTCGGCCTCGGCGGCATCGGCCTCAACGTGGTGCAGGGTGCGCGCATGGTCGGCGCCGACCGGATCATCGGCATCGACACGAACCCTGCCAAGGCGGCCCTCGCCGAGCGCTTCGGCATGACCGATTTCATCAATGCCGCGGAGGTGGCCGACGTCGTCGGCGAGATCGTGTCGGTGACCGGCGGCGGCGTGGACTATAGTTTCGAGTGTATCGGCAACGTGCAGGTGATGCGCCAGGCGCTCGAGTGCTGTCACAAGGGCTGGGGCACCAGCGTCATCATCGGCGTGGCCGGCGCCGGGCAGGAGATCGCGACCCGCCCGTTCCAGCTCGTCACGGGCCGCAACTGGCGCGGCAGCGCCTTCGGCGGCGCGCGCGGGCGCACCGACGTGCCGAAAATCGTGGACTGGTACATGGAGGGCAAGATCAACATCGACGACCTGATCACGCACACGATGCCGCTCGAGGACATCAACGACGCCTTCGAGCTCATGCATCGCGGCGAGAGCATCCGCTCCGTGGTGTTGTACTGAGATGGCGATCGCCAATCTCCTCGAGACGATCTCGGAGCACCGTTGTTTCGGCGGGACGGTGGGCTATTACCGGCACCGCTCGGCGGTCAACGACTGCGAGATGCGGTTTGCCGCTTTCGTGCCGCCGGCGGCGCGCAACGGAGCGGTACCGGTGCTGACGTGGCTGTCGGGGCTCACCTGCACGGAAGAGACCTTCATGATCAAGGCGGGGGCGCAGCGCGTGGCGGCGGAGCGGGGCCTGCTGCTGATCGCGCCCGACACCAGCCCGCGGGGGGAACGCGTGCCGGATGCGGAGGACGCGGCCTGGGACCTGGGCCTCGGGGCGGGATTCTATGTCGATGCCACCGAGTCGCCGTGGGCGGGGCACTACCGGATGTACAGCTACGTCACCGCCGAACTGCCGGAGATCGTCGCGACGGCTTTCCCCGCGGACATGCGCCGCCAGGGCATCTTCGGGCACTCGATGGGGGGTCACGGCGCGCTGGTGCTGGGGCTGAGGCATCCCGAGACCTACCGCTCGGTATCCGCGTTCGCCCCCATCGCGGCCCCCGCAAGCTGTCCCTGGGGCCAGAAAGCGTTCAGCGCCTACCTGGGCCCGGATCCGGCGGCCTGGCGGGACTGGGACGCCACCGAACTGCTCGGCCGGGGCCGGCGCTCACCGCACACGATCCTCGTGGACCAGGGGCTCGAGGATCCTTTCCTGGCCGCGCAGCTGAATCCCGAGGCGCTGGAGGAAGCCTGCGCCGCCGCCGGCCAGCCTCTCGAGCTGCGCCGCCATGCCGGCTACGACCACGGCTACTATTTCATCGCCTCGTTCATGGCGGACCATCTTCACCATCATGCTGCCGTACTGGGTGCCCCATGAGCCAGGCCGACCGCGAACGCTGGGATGCACGCTACGCCCCCGAAAGCCTCGTGATGGGGCCGGCGCCGAAGCGCTTCGTGCTCGAAATGGAGGGTGTTTTGCCGCATGCGGGCCGGGCGCTGGATATCGCCTGCGGCGAAGGCCAGCTGCCCGGCTGGCTCGCGCAACGGGGACTTTCGGTGACCGCGGTGGACATCTCGCCGGCCGCGCTGGACAAGCTGCGCACTCGCGCGGCCGAGGGTGGTTATGCGGACCGGCTCCAGGTGATCGAGGCCGACCTCGACGAGGGCCTGCCCCCTGTGACCCCGGGCCTCGACCTCGTCACGTGCGTGGATTTCTATTCGCCGGCAGTCATCACCGAGGCCCGGCGGCTCCTCGCGCCGGGCGGGCTGCTGCTGGTGCAGGTGGTGTTACAGGCCGCCAACGGCGACAGCCCGCATCGCGCGCGGCCCGGCGAGGCGCTGGGCTTCGCGACGGGACTGCGGCTGCATTTTTATCGCGAGGGAGTGATGGGCGGCCGCACGCTTGCGCAGTTGCTCGCGCAGCGGGTTCCGGCGTCGTTCATGCCGTTCAGCGACTGAGGACGAGCTTCCCTTCCGGGTTGACCTGCAGCCGGTATTCCTCGGCCTCGTGCACGATCACCACTTCCTTGTCACCGCCCAGCACGACACGGCTGGGGATGCGCACCGGGCGCTTGGCCAGGCGGTTCATCAGGCCGCTGCCCTCGGAACCGATCTGCTCGGGAGTCTGCTTGTTCAATGGACATACCTCGGACGCCCGTAGCTTGGAGACTTACTTTGGGGCGGCCGGGGCGCCGGCGGCAATCGGGGATTACCGCAGGTGCTCTGCACCATTTCAGTGCGGCGTGAAGGCTCGGGACACCAGCGTTTCGAGCCGCGCGCGCTGCGCCACCAGCGACCGGTGCACGTTGAGCTGGCCCCGCGCCCGCGCCAGGTTGTGCTCGCCCCGGCTCGCAAACGCCCTGGGATTCCAGCCGAAATAAGACTCGTTCAACGTGTCCGCGCAGAATCTTGCGGCCAGTTCCACCTGGATCGTCGCGGTGGCTTCCACCATGGCGCCTGCTTCCTCGCGACTGAGCCAGTCACCGGCCACCACCCCGTAGCCGCGCGTCGCGGCTGCGAACAGGCCGACGGAGAAACCGCTGCGCGGATCGTCTTCGGAGGCGATATTGCACCAGGAACGGAAGGCGTCACCGAGCTCCAGCGGCAGCGCCATGCGCCCGAGCGTGTCGAGATCGAGCATGCACAGCGCCCGGTCTTCATGCGCCGCGAAGACCAGGTTCGTGATCTTGGGATCACCGTGTACGACGCGCGGTGCGGTCGCGGGGAGAGGCGAGAGGGCCCGGGCCGCCGTGAAGATTTCCGCGGCGAGCGCGGCGGCCTGAGGGTAGAGCCGATGTCCGCGGTGCGCCTCGAGCGCCCGCTCGAGGTCGCGCAGATGTCTCTCGGGCTCATGCACCGGCGGCCGCACCGAACGGAACTGGTGGCCCAGGTCATCCAGTGCCCGATGAAAGTTTGCCAGCAACTCGCCGGCGGTCTCGGCTTGCGCTTCGTTGGTCACCGTCTCGAGGACCCGGCCATCGATATGCGTCATCAGCCGCCATGCGCCGCGCTCATCCGGCAACCACAGCCGCCCGTCGCAGGCGCGCACCAGGCGCGGCGTCAACAGGCCCCGCCCGGCCAGGTGCGCGGTGACCGCCTCGATGTCCTCGTTGACCTCGGGGGGGAAAACCGGGTTGAGCTGCTGTAGCACGTAACGCGTGCCGCGCCGGTCGAGTGCCGAGAATGTCCGGTTGATCAGGCCGCTGCCCAGCGGCCTGATCGATTCCGGCACCAGGTTCCAGGCGGCGGCGACGTGCAGATCGGGGGCATCTTCAAGGTTCACGCAGCGCATCGTCCACGGGACGGGGCCTGGCGGCAAGGCCCGCGTGTCCGTTGCGGCGCAATAGCCGCTGTCGTAGGCTCCGCAGTCATATGAAAAACCATGTCGACATCGTGCATAAATTCGGCGGCACCAGCCTTGCGGGACTGGATGAATTCCGTCGCGTCATCTCCATCGTCGAGTCGGCGGGACCGCGGCCCGTGGCCGTGGTGGTCTCGGCCCCCGCCGGTATCACGGACGCGCTGCATGGCCTGGTGCGCGCGGCGGAGGCCGGTGAGGACTGGTCTGCCGCGCTGGATGCCGTGATGGCCCGTTGCCATGGCCTGGCGCATGCGCTGCTCGACCGCGAGCGGCTCGGCGCCTGGAACACCGCGATCGAGCGGGAACGCGAGGACATCAATGATGTCTTGAAGGCCACGGCGCTGATCGGCCGTGCGCCGGCCGCGGTGTTCGCGCTGGTTGCAGGGCATGGCGAGCTCTGGTCGGCACGCCTGCTGGCGGCGGCACTCGCCACCCGGGGTATCGATGCTGACTGGTTCGACGCGCGCGACGCGCTGACGGTGATCGACAGCGAGCTCGGCCCCGCCGTCGCCTGGGAACAGACCCGGACCCGGTTCGCGGCTAGCTGGACACCGGCGCCCGCCGTGCGGGTGATCACCGGCTACATCGCGCGCGACGAGCGCGGCGGGCCGACGACGCTCGGCCGCAACGGCAGCGACTTCTCCGCATCGATTTTCGCCGCCCTGCTGGAGGCCGGCGAGGTCGTGATCTGGACCGACGTCGACGGGGTCATGAGCGGCGACCCGCGGCGCATTCCGGATGTGTCGATCATCCGCGAACTCTCCTGGCACGAGGCGATGGAGCTGGCCTACTTCGGCGCCAAGGTGCTGCATCCCCGCACCATGGCGCCGCTCGTGGCGCGCAGCATCCCGGTATGGATACGGAATACCGCACACCCGGAAGGCAGCGGCACGCGCATCGGTGCGGTGAGCAGCGACGGCGGCGTCAAGGGGGTCACCACCATCGCGGGAATGGCCCTGCTGAACCTCGAAGGCGCCGGCCTGATCGGTGTGCCGGGCACCGCGAGCCGGTTGTTCGAGGCCTTGCGCAATGCCGGGATCTCGGTGGTGTTGATTTCGCAGGGCAGTTCCGAGCACTCGATCTGCTGCGCGGTGCCCGAGGAGGACGGCCTGCGCGCGCGCGAAGCGGTGCGCAATGCCTTCGCGGCCGAGATTCACCAGGTGCAGGTCGAGGGCGTCGAGCTCGTCCCCGACTGCAGCATTCTCGCGGTGGTCGGCGAGGGCATGCGGGGCATGCCCGGCGTGGCGGCCAAGATGTTCGGGGCACTGGGCCGCGCCGGGGTCAATGTGCGGGCTATTGCCCAGGGCGCGTCGGAACGCAACATCTCGGCGGTGATCCCGAGCGAGGAGGCGGATCGCGCGTTGCGCGCCGTGCACGCGAGTTTCTATCTTTCGCCACAGGCCGTCTCGATCGGCCTGATCGGCCCCGGCGGCGTGGGGGCCCAGCTGCTCGACCAGGTCGCCGGCGAGATCCCGCGCCTGGCCAGCGAATCGCGGGTCGATTTACGGGTGCGGGCGATCGCCGGCTCCCGGCGCATGGTGCTCGCGACGCGAGCCGTGGATCTCGGCACATGGCGCGAAGCGCTGCAGTCTGGAGAGCCGACGGACCTGGACACGTTCGCGGATCACGTGCAGGCCGAACACCTGCCCCACGCGGTCATCATCGATTGCAGCGGCAACGCGGCCGTCGCGGCGCGCTACACGGACTGGCTGGCGCGCGGCATCCACGTCATCACGCCGAGCAAGCTGGCAGCGTCCGGCCCGCTGGACGTGTGGCGACGGCTCCAGGAGACACGCCGCGAAGCCAACGTGCGGTACCTCGGGGAGACCACCGTGGGCGCCGGCCTGCCGATCATCCAGACGCTCCGCGACCTGCGCCAGACCGGCGACGAGATCATCGCCATCGAGGGCATCCTGTCCGGCACGCTCGCGTTTCTGTTCAACGGCTACGACGGTGCCAGGCCGTTTTCCGCCATCGTGAGCGAAGCCCGGGCGCTGGGATTCACCGAGCCGGACCCGCGCGACGACCTGTCCGGACTCGATGTGGCCCGCAAGCTGGTGATCCTGGCACGCGAGATGGGGCTGGAGCTCGAACTCGACCAGGTCGAAGTGGAGAGCCTGGTGCCGGAGGCGCTCGCCGACGGCGGTATCGACGAGTTTCTCGAGGGGCTCGCGGCCGGCGATGACGATATGCGCGAGCGGCTCGAAGCCGCCCGGGCCCGCGACCACGTGCTGCGTTACGTGGCGAGGCTCGACGGGCGCAGCGGCAAGGCCGTCGTGGGTCTCGAGGAACTGCCGGCCGATCATCCCTTCGCCTATGCACGGCTGACGGACAACGTGGTGCAGTTCGTCACCCGGCGCTACAAGGACAATCCGCTCGTCGTGCAGGGGCCCGGCGCCGGGCCAGGGGTGACCGCGGCCGGCGTGTTCGCCGACCTGCTGCGGCTGACCGCCTACCTGGGCGCGGACGTCTGATGCAGTTCCTGAGCACGCGCGGCGGTGCGCCGCCGGCGAGCGTCGGGGACGCGATGCGGGCCGGCCTCGCGCCGGATGGCGGCCTCTATGTTCCGGCGCGCTTCCCCGCAGCGGGTTACGACGCCGTGCCGCGGGACGCCGAGCTCGCTACGGTGGCCGAGCGCGTGCTGGCGCCGTTTTTCGCTGCGGATCCGCTGGCGGAGACACTGGGTGACGTCTGCGCCGAAGCACTGGATTTCCCGACCCCGCTGACCGAAGCGGGGGACTTCCACGTGCTCGAGTTGTTTCACGGTCCCACGGCGGCCTTCAAGGACGTCGGCGCGCGGTTTCTCGCCGCCTGCCTCGCGCGGCTCGCCGGCGAACACGAGCGCACGGTGCTGGTCGCGACCTCCGGCGACACCGGTGGCGCGGTCGCGGCGGCATTCAACGGTCGGCCCGGCTTCCGCGTCGTGCTGCTCTACCCGAAGGGCCGCGTTTCGGACCGCCAGGAGGCGCAGCTCACGGCCTGGGGCGACAACGTGCTCAGCCTGCGAGTGGACGGCGACTTCGACGATTGCCAGCGAATGGTGAAAGAAGCCTTCGGCGATGCCGAGCTGCGCGAGCGCGCCTGTCTCACGTCGGCCAACAGCATCAGCATCGGCCGCCTGCTGCCGCAGATGGCCTACTACGCATGGGCTGCGACGCGGGTGTTTCACGCCACCGGCAAGACACCGGGATTCATCATTCCCAGCGGCAACCTGGGTAACTCACTCGCATGCATCTGGGCGCGGCACTGCGGCCTGCCCGTCGGGCCGATCGTCCTGGCGACCAACGCCAACGAGACGGTGGGCGATTTCTTCGCCGGCGGATCGTGGGCGCCGCGCCCCACGGTGCAGACGCTGGCCACCGCGATGGACGTCGGCAACCCGAGCAACATGGAGCGCCTGCTGCACCTGGCCGGCTCGGAGGCCGCGGCGCGGCGCGAGGCGCGCGCAGTCCGCGTCTCGGACGTCGAGATTCGCGACGCGATCGCCGCGGGCCCGAAGCGCTACGGCCGCACCTGGTGCCCGCATACGGCGACCGCGGTGCGCGCCTGGGAGACGTTGGGCCACGAGGCGTTAGAACGACCCTGGGTGGTCGTCGCGACGGCGCACCCGGCGAAATTCGAGGACGTGGTCGAGCCGCTCGTCGGTGAGACGGTGCCGTTGCCGCCGGCGCTGGCCGAGCTGATGGCGCGGCCGCGGAACTTCGTGGAGATCGGGCCGGAGTTCGCGGGCTTCGCGGAGTTACTCGGTGAAAGTTCGCGACCGGACCATGACAGGGTTCCCCTCGCTTAGAAATCTTTATGCGCTCGTGGAACCCTGTCACGTTCCGGCCGCTGGGCCGAAGCATGCGGAAACGTCTCGGGGCGCCGGCCCGTCGATCCGGCAGCGGCGGATGGCGGGAACGCCTCGGGGCGCCATGCCTGTCGATGCGGCAGCGGCGGATGGTGGGAACGCCTCGGGGCGCCATGCCTGTCGATGCGGCAGCGGCGGATGGTGGGAACGCCTCGGGGCGCCATGCCTGTCGATGCGGCAGCGGGGTGGGATGTCACGGGCTCACCGAGCGCATAAAGATTTCTAAGCGAGGGGAGCCCGTGGCGTCCCGCCGCGCGGTCCCGAAGGAGCTCTTGCCCGGCCCGTCCTGGTATCGAAGCCAGGGTTCCCGCGCGACAATGTTTCGACTATAGTCGAAACATGGAAACGACCTCCGCAGTGCGAAGTCTCTCGGCCCTGGCGCACGAACACCGGCTCGGCGTGTTCCGCCTGCTGGTGAAAGCCGGCGCACCGGGGCTCGCTGCGGGGGAGATCGCCGGGACACTGGAACTGCCGCCATCCAGCCTGTCGTTTCACCTCGCGGCACTCGAAAACGCGGGCCTGGTGACGGCCACGCGGACCGGTCGTTTCATTCACTACCGTGTCGAGCCCGACGCTATCCGCGCGCTGCTCGGCTACCTCACCGAGGACTGCTGCGAAGGCCGCCCGGAGCTGTGCGGGCGTGCGCGGCCCTGTGCGCCTGCCGCCGGACCCGCATCGGGGCCCGCGACGGCGAGACAAGGGAAAACCAGGGCATGACAGAACCACGAATCTACCGGGTGCTTTTCCTGTGCACCGCCAACTCCGCGCGCAGCATTCTTGCGGAGGCGGCACTGAGTCGCGCAGGCGGTGGACGTTTCGAGGCATACAGCGCGGGCAGCACCCCGCGCGGCCGGGTCAACCCGGCAGCCCTGGAATTGCTCGCCGATGAGGGTTTCGACGTCGCGCAGTTCCGTTCAAAAGGCTGGGACGAGTTCGCCGAACCCGGTGCGCCTGAACTGGATTTCATCATCACCCTTTGCGACAGCGCCGCAGGCGAGGCCTGTCCGGTATGGCCCGGTCGACCCATCACGGCGCACTGGGGGTTGCCCGATCCTGCATCCGTCGAAGGGGAGGCCGCACAACGGGCCGCCTTCGCCGAAACCTTGCGGGCGATCGAGGCACGCATCGCACAACTGCTGGACCTGCCGCTGGACAAACTCGAGCCGGACGAACTGAAACGACGGCTCGCCGCCATCGGTGCGGGGCGGGATTCATGAACCGGGACACAATGACATGAGCGAAAACGTCGCACGGCGCATGACGCTGCTGGATCGCTACCTGACGGTGTGGATTTTCGTCGCCATGGCGTTCGGCGTCGCGCTCGGCCGCCTCGCGCCCGGATTGCCCGGCATGCTGGATCGCTTCAGCATCGGCACGACCAGCATCCCGATCGCCGTGGGCCTGATCCTGATGATGTACCCGCCGCTGGCGAAAGTGCGTTACGAGGAAATGGGCCGGGTGTTTCGCGACTGGAAGATCCTCGGCCTGTCGTTGCTCCAGAACTGGCTGGTCGGCCCCGTGCTGATGTTCCTGTTGGCGATCGCATTCCTGTCCGGCTACCCGGAGCTGATGGTCGGTTTGATCCTGGTCGGCATCGCCCGGTGCATCGCCATGGTGCTGGTGTGGAACCAGCTGGCGCACGGCAACAGCGAGTATGCCGCGGGCCTGGTCGCGCTCAACAGCGTGTTCCAGGTGCTGACCTTCGGCCTGATGGCCTGGTTGTTCATCTCGGTGTTTCCCGGCTGGCTCGGCATCGACCTGTCGGGCGTCACCGGCGCCGGCGGCAAGACCGTGGCGGACATCACCATCGGCGAGATCTTCAGGAGCGTGATGATCTATCTCGGCATTCCCTTCGCCGCGGGCATCCTGAGCCGCGTCCTCCTCCTGCCGTTGAAGGGCCGCGAGTGGTACGAGACGGTGTTCATCCCGCGCATCTCGCCGATCACCCTGGTCGCGCTGTTGTTCACCATCATCGTCATGTTCAGCTTCAAGGGTGAGCAGATCCTGCAGTTCCCGGCCAAGGTCCTGTTGGTCGCCATGCCGTTGACGATCTACTTCGTGCTGATGTTTCTCGCCAGCTTCTTCATGGCGAAGAAGGCGGGCGCCGACTACTCGCGCAGCACGACGCTCGCCTTCACCGCATCCGGAAACAACTTCGAGCTCGCTATCGCCGTGGCGATCGCGATCTTCGGCATCGCCTCGGATGTGGCCTTCGCCACCGTCATCGGGCCGCTGGTCGAAGTCCCGGTGCTCATCGGCCTGGTGCACGTCTCGCTGTGGCTGCGGCGGCGCTTTTTCCCCGACGAGGTCGCGCGGGCGCCGGGCTGACCCCTTCTGGGTTCGCGGCCGGACCGCGGCTTCTCTTGCGCTGGGGTCCGCGACCGGACCACGGCTTCTCTTGCGCTGGGGTCCGCGACCGGACCATGACAGGGTTCCCCTCGCTTAGAAATCTTTATGCGCTCGTGGAACCCTGTCACGCTCCGGCCGCTGCGCTCCTGCCGGAGTCAGCGTGGCCTCGTCTCGCCTCCGCGCTGCTGCCGGAGCCAACGTGGTTCCGTTCGGTCGCTGTGCCGGAGCCGGAGGGAGCGCGGTTCCATCCGGCCGCTGTGCCGGAGCCGGAGCCAACGTGGCGCAGTTCGGCTGCCGCGCCGGAGCATGCGTGAGCGCGGTCTCGTCCTGTCGGCGCATCGAAGCTTGCTCAAGCGCCCCCGCGCGCTTCCGTTGTCGATGTGCGAGCGGGGGCGGACCCTCATGGGCTCACCGAGCGCATAAAGATTTCTAAGCGAGGGGAGCCCATGAGGGGTCGGCCCTGCGGTGCCGAAGGAACCCGGGCAGACGCCCCTGCGGTGCCGAAGGAACCCGGGCAGACGCCCCTGCGGTGCCGAAGGAACCCGGGCAGACCCCCTGCGGTGCCGAAGGAACCCGGGCAGACGCCCCTGCGGCCCCGAAGGAACCCGGCATACGCCCCTCGAGTCCGCAGTCCCGAAGCCGCGCCAGGCTAGATCGACAGCGACCCCTCGCGGAAATCCGTCTCGGCCAGGTGCACGTTGACCAGCACCGGCTGACCCGCGGCAGACAGCTCGCGCGCCTTCGCCAGCGTCGGCGCGATCTCGTCGTCGCTGCTGATGACCAGTCCCGCCGCGCCGAGGCCTTCAGCGGCCCGGTGGTAATCCGTCCGGGCCAGGCGCACGCCGACGTCGTCACCGAGCATCTTCACCTGCTCGCGCGCGATCTGCGCCCAGCAGGCGTCGTTCCCGATGATCGCGATGGGGGCGAGTCCGTGGCGCACGTAGCTGTCGAACTCGATGAGGCTGTAGCCGAGCGAGCCGTCGCCGTAGAGGATCCAGACCTCCGCCGAGGGCCGGGCCCGCGCCGCGCCGATGGCGAAGCCGCCGCCGACGCCGAGCGTGCCGAAGGCGCCGGGGTCGAGCCAGCGCAGGGGGCCGCGGGGACGCACGACATAGGAGGCCGTGCCCACGAAGTCGCCGCCGTCGGCGACCAGCACGCTGTCGTCCGGCAGGATCTTGTCGATCTCGCGACACAGCCTGAGCGGATTCACGCCTGCGCCGCCGACGGCCGCGCGTGCATCGATGTCAGCCTCCCGCGCGGCGTCGCGGGCAGCTAGTTCCTCCAGCCACTCGCTGCGATCCGGCGGGCTGCCGCTCATCGCGTCGGCAAGATCGCGCACGCACAACCCGGGGTCGGCCAGCAGCGCGTCGTCCGGCTTGCGGTTGAGGCGCAACTCGCGGCGGCTGAGATTGAACGAAACCAGCCGCGCGCTGCGGCGGATCTGCTTGCCGTAGTCGAGTCGGAAGTCGCAGGGCACGCCGGCGAGGATGACGAGGTCGGCTCCCTTGATGGCGTCGCGGCGACGATGCCGGAACAGCAGCGGATGCTCCGCGCCGAGCAGGCCGCGTGACATGCCGGAGAGGTACACGGGAATGCCGAGCTTGATGATCGCATCCCGCAGGAGATCGGCATCGGCCGCACGCGCCACGGCCTGGCTGCCGCAAACCATGACGGGCCGCCTGGCGGCGGCCAGCTGTCGCGCGATGTCGCGGATCGACTGGGGACGCGGCAGGACCGCGGGCGATTCGCTCGCCGGCTTCGGCATCTTCCGGCCGCCCGCGAACAATCTTTTCGTATGTCGTTCGAGGTAGAAACGTACGGCCTTGTCCGCCAGGCTGTCGCCGCGCGGCATGCTGTCCGCATACCACCCGCGGATGATCTCCTCGTCGTAGAGCAGGTCCACCGGGCACTCGACGAACACCGGTCCCGGCACGCCCGTGTCGGCCGCTTCCAGGGCCTCGACGATGGCGGGTGCGAGGTCGCGCAATCGCTTCACGGCGCGCGCGTACTTCACGTGGGGCTTCATCAGCGGCATCTGGTCGATGTCCTGCAGGGCGCCACGATTTTTCAGGGCGGTGGCCGTGGCTCCGCCGAGCACCAGCACCGGTGACTGCGCGAGCTGGGCGTTCTTCAGCGGCGTGATGGTGTTCGTCAGACCCGGTCCGGCCGTGACCGCGGCCACGCCCGGAATGCCGGTCAGGCGGGCATGCGCATCCGCGGCGAAGACGGCCGTGGCCTCGTCGCGCACGTCGGTGATGCGGATGCCGATGCGTTTCGCCTCGACCAGGATCGGGGAGATGTGCCCGCCGCAAAGAGTAAAGATTTCCCGGACCCCGCGATCGTGCAGGACCCGCGCGATTCGCGCGCCACCGTTCATATGTTCCCCCTTCAGCGTCCTGCGCCGACGCCCCAGGTCAGCGCATAGTCTACCCCGGTCAGCACGGACGAGGGGGCTTCGATCGGGCCGGCCGGCGGCAGGCCGAACCGGACGCCGCAGTTCGGCCGGATGTCGCGTTCGACGTCCAGGCCCGGCATGATCATTTCCAGCACGAGCCCGCCGCGGGTCAGGCGAAAGGCGCCGACCGTCGTGACATACCAGACCTCCTTGCCATCCGCGAGTGCCTGCCTGCCGCTGAAGGTCACTTCCGACACGGTGTCCACGAGCTTGGGCTCGCCGGCCTGCTCCAGCACCATCCGGCCCTGCTCCACGCGCCACTTTGCGCCCTGCATGAAGCTGCCGACGAAGATGCAGGTACGCGCACTGGCCGTGATGCTCGGCAAGCCGCCGGGACCGACGTAGTTCGACAGGCGGGGGCCGCGCCTGGAGACGTTGACGTTGCCGGCCGCATCCACCTCGAGAAAGCCGAGGACGGTGGCGTCCAGGTTCTCGAGATAGTGCCGGAACATCCAGGCGGAGCTTTCCATCCGCTCGGGGTTCACGGCCGCACCGAAGTAGATGCCGGGGGCGGGCAGGCCGCCGAGGACACCGGTCTCGGTGGTGAAGGTGAGCGCGGGGCGAAGCTCGCTCTGGTAGAGCTCCCGGCAGACCTCTTCGCCGTAGCCCACGCCGATGTTGACGCAGGCCGGCGCCTGCACGGTTTTCGCGAACACGTGGGCACCGAGCCGCGCCAGCGCGCACTCGACCGGGCCGCGCACCGGCGTAAGGCGCAGGAAGCGGTTGATGTAGCGCAGTTTCTCGATGGCCGCGGCATCGTCGCCGTCGCCGCCCGGCGAGAACAGTCGCCAGGCCTTGCGTTGCGGCGCGAGGATGCTCTGTTCCTGGCGAGGGTTGACCACGATCGCGTCCACCATCGAGGCCGGCAGGCTCACGCGCGACGGATCGGCCGGAATCACGTCGGCGACGGACACCAGGACCTGGCCGCCATTCGCGCGCGCCGCACGTGCCGCTTCGTGGATTTCGGTGATGGTGGCGGCGTCATGCAGATAGATGTTGCCTTCGGCATCCGCCCAGGGCGCCGCGATGACAGCCACCTCCAGCCGCGGCAGGCGGAACGACAGTTGCTCGCCGTCAGAGTCGATGAAATTGTCGCGTGCCTGCGGCGTGACGGGGGAGCCGCGACCGCAGCGGGGATCGAGCACGGTGCCCACGCCGGTGCGGCTCAGTACCACGTTGTCGCCGTGGCCGTCGGCCTGCGCCTCGAGTGCGAAACACATCTCCCCCTGCGGCATGACGTGGAGTTCGAGTCGCCCTGCTTCGGCGAGCGCCAGCATCGAGCGGGTCGTCTCGACATGACCCGAAATGAATCGTGTCACCAGGCCGTCGAGGCCGACTTCCTCGACGGTGCCGGGCGCCCGGCCGCGGCCGCCCTGGCCGCCGACGGCGATCCACGTCAGCCCCCGGGGTCTGCCGTGCGCCTGGAAATGCTCCCGGATCGCCCAGAGCAGCGTCGAACAGCGCGCGTTGCCTGCCATGCCGGTCGAGAGGCAGCAGGCGCCATCCGGCACCCTGGACGCCGCTTCGCGTGCGGTCACGAAGCGCGCGTCCAGCCGGCCGGGCGGCCGGTAATCGAGATTACGGCGAGCCCAGGTGAGGCGCCAGCGGACGACGCGCGTGGCGAGTAAAAGGCGCTCGAGCAGTTGCATGTCAACGAAGCATGATGCCGCAACTCCGGCTGGACGACGTAGGGAATTTCCCTTACCGGTCGTCATTCTGCAGCACCCGGCGCGTAACGGGCGAACCATTCCGCGACGGAGTTTGCGGGTGCGTCGATGCCGGGCAGCAGAAACACGGGACTGACCCGGCCGATGCGCTGGGCTATGCTGGCGATCTTTTCGGGCATGGAGGGCGCGAGCCTTGACGGATCCGCAGCAGGCACTGGCCCGGCTCAGGGGGGAACTCGACGCACTGGACGGCGAGCTCGTGGACATGGCGGCACGCCGCCAGCGCATCGTCGCCGAGATCGGCCGTCTCAAGCGGAGTCATCGCCAGCCGACGCGTGATTACTCGCGCGAGCGAGAGGTGCGCGAACTGGCGCGAGCGCGGGCCCTGCACCACGGGCTCGACCCGGAGCTCGGCGAGCGCCTCGTCGGCGCGATGATCGAGGCTTCGCTGACCAGCCAGGAACGGGATCGGCTGGAAGCGTTCGGCGGTGGCGCCGGGCGCAGCGCCCTGGTGATCGGCGGCGCCGGGCGGATGGGCCGCTGGTTCACCGAGTTCCTCGCCACCCAGGGATGGGCGGTGAGCGTTGCCGATCCGGCCGGTCCGGTGGCAGGCCTGCCGTGGCATGCCGACTGGCGCGGCCCGGCACGTGATGCGGAACTCGTGATCGTCGCGGCGCCGCTGGCCGCGACCGCAGCGATTCTCGAGGAGCTGGCCGACCTTTCGCCCGCAGGACTGGTGGTGGAAATCGGTTCGATCAAGGCGCCCGTGGCCGCCGCACTCGCCACCCTGCGCGATGCCGGGGTGGCGGTCGCTTCGATTCACCCGATGTTCGGTCCGGACGTCCGCCTCCTCGCCGGACGCCATGTCATCCTCGTCGACATCGGCGCGCCCGCCGCTCTCGCCACCGTGCGCGCACTGTTCGAACAGACCTCGGCGGGTTTGGCGGAGATGTCCCTCGAGCAGCATGATCGCCTGGTGGCCTGGGTGCTGGGCCTGTCCCACGCCGTGAATATCGCCTTCTTCACGGCGCTCACGGCCAGCGGTCGGGACATCGCCGAACTGGCCGCATTCGCCAGCACCACCTTCGGTGCGCAGCTGGGCGTCGCCACGCGGGTCGCCCGGGAAAACCCGGAACTCTATTTCGAGATCCAGTCCACCAACCCCCACGGGATCGAGCCCCTGGAGGCGCTCGCAGCCGCAGCCGCGGCCGTGGAGGAGGCGGTCGCGCAGGACGATGTCGAAGCCTTTACCGCGTTGATGCGCGCCGGCGCACGGTACCTGGAGAATCCCCAGTCTTGAAGCGGCAGGCCTGGGTCGGTTCGTTCTACGACCTTGTCACGGGCGACGAGGACGCACGCGTGTGCAAGGACATTCCCGACGCCGCATGCCGGGAGCAGCCGGGAAACTTCTTCCTGCAACTCGCGTCCCTCGTCTGTACGAAGATCGGCGACGAAATCGCCAGCGCGAAGCTGGTGCTGCCCTGGTTGTTGTCCGCGGCCGGCGCACCCGCGTTTTTCATCGGCCTGCTCGTGCCGATCCGGGAGTCCCTGTCTCTCATGCCGCAGTTGTTCGTGGCCGCAGCGATCCGCGCGCGTCCGATCAGGAAATGGCTCTGGGTCGGGGGCAGCATCGTACAAGGGCTTTGTGTCGCGGCGTTCGCCGGCGTGGCTCTGACCCTCGAGGGCGCGGCGGCGGGCTGGGCCGTCGTCGGGCTGCTGACCGTGTTCGCGATCGCGCGCGGGGTCGCATCGGTGGCGAACAAGGACGTCATGGGCAAGACAGTCTCCAAGACCCGCCGCGGCACCCTCACGGGTTACGCCACGGCGATGGCGGGAGTGGTCACCGTACTCCTCGGCGCCTGGCTGCAATTCGGCGGTGGAACGCCCGCCGATGTCGGCGGCATCGTCGTGTTGCTGTTGATCGCCGCCGGCCTGTGGTTGTTTGCGGCCGCCTTGTTCGCCGGCATTCGCGAGACGCCCGGGGCGACCGCGGGCGGGGGCAATGCCGGTCGGGATGCCCTGGCGAGCCTGTCCGTACTGGTTACGGACCGGTTGTTCCGGCGCTTCGTCATCACCCGCGCGCTGCTGGTCTCGACGGCTTTGCTGGTGCCTTTTTACGCTGTGCTGGCGCGCGAGCAGACCGAGGCCGGGCTCGGCGGACTCGGTGCGCTGCTGGTCGCGGCCGGTATCGCCGCGACGGTCAGTGCCGGCTTCTGGGGGCGCATGGCTGATCGCTCCAGCCGGAACGTGTTGCGCACAGCCTCGGGCGTTGCCGGCCTGCTGAGCCTCGGCATCGCCGGCTGGCAGATGGCGGGCTCGCCGGGATTGCCCGACGGCGTGGTGATCCTGGCGGCGTTTTTCGTCATGGGCATCGCCCATGCCGGGATTCGTATCGGCCGGAAGACTTATCTCGTGGACATGGCGACGGCCGAGACGCGCGCCACCTACGTTGCCGTGAGCAACACGGTGATCGGGATCGTGCTGCTCATGGGCGGGGTTTTCGGTGCGGTGGCCGGATGGATCGGCACCGCCGAGACCATCGGGATACTGGGGTTGTTCTGCCTGGCCGGGTCGATGGGCGCGCAACGACTGGAAGAAGTGACGCGATAACGGGGGACTCTGATGCAGGAAAATCATGTTCTACTCGGTGGCAGCGATGCCGGGCACGTGTTGCTGGATCCACGCTATGCGAATCGCCATGGCCTCATTGCAGGCGCGACCGGTACCGGCAAGACGGTGTCGCTGCAGGTGCTGGCGGAGGCGTTTTCGGCACGCGGCGTGCCGGTATTCCTCGCCGATGTGAAAGGCGACCTCGCCGGCCTGTCGCAGCCCGGCGCGCCGCACCCGCGCATCGACGAGCGCGTGGCGACCATCGGCATGCCGGCCCCGGTATTCGCCCCTGCCCCGGTGGTGTTCTGGGACGTGTTCGGCAAGGGCGGGCATCCTTTGCGCACGACGATTTCCGAGATGGGCCCGATGCTTCTCGCGCGACTGCTCGAGCTGAACGAGACGCAGGAAGGCGTGCTGCATGTCGTGTTCCACTACGCGGACGAAGAGGGGCTTTTGCTCCTCGACATGCCGGATCTGCGCGCGCTGCTTGCCCACGCCGCGGAGAACCACAAGGAGATCTCGACACGTTACGGGCGCATCACGAGCGCTTCGATCGGCGCCATCCAGCGCCGCCTGCTCGCGCTGGAATCGCAGGGCGGCAACAACTTTTTCGGCGAGCCTGCGCTGGAGCTCGTCGACCTGATGCGCACCGACCTGTCGGGCCGCGGCATCATCAACGTGCTGGACGCCCGCGAGTTGTTTCACTCGCCGCGGGTGTACGCCACCACGCTGCTGTGGCTGCTCGCGGAACTCTTCGAGCAACTGCCCGAGGTGGGCGATGCACCGCTGCCGAAGCTGGTGTTTTTCTTCGACGAGGCGCACCTCTTGTTCGACAACGCGCCGCCGGCGCTGGTCTCCAAGGTCGAGCAGGTCGTGCGCCTGGTGCGTTCGAAGGGTGTCGGGGTGTGGTTCGTGACGCAGAGCCCGCTGGACCTGCCGGATCCGGTGCTCGGCCAGCTGGGCAATCGCATCCAGCATGCGCTGCGCGCCTTCACGCCCCGCGACCAGAAAGCGGTGCGCGCGGCGGCGACGACCTTCCGCCAGAACCCCGCGCTGGACACCGAGACCGTGATCACCGAGCTGGGTGTCGGCGAGGCGCTGGTATCGACTCTGCAGGCCAAGGGAATTCCCGGCATCGTGCAACGCTGCCTGATGTCGCCGCCTGCCACGCGCATCGGTCCGATCAGCGACGCGGAGCGCAGCGTGGTGCGCGGCCGCAGTCCAGTGGGCGGGCGCTATGAGCAGCTCGTGAACCGTGAATCGGCCTACGAGATCCTGGCGATACGCGCCGAGCAGGCCGCTGCCGCTTCGGCCGCCGAACAGGCGGCGCAACGCGAAGCGGCCGAGCGCGAAGCAGCCGCGCGCGCCACGGCATCCAGGCGTCCCCGGGCCAGCAATCGCCAGGGCTATGTCGAGGCGGCGACCAAGAGTGCGGTGCGCAGCATGAGCAGCCAGCTGGGCCGCAGCCTGGGCCGCTCGCTGCTGCGGGGCATTCTCGGTTCCCTGTCCAAGTCCCGCTAGCTGCGGCCCGCGTATTCGGCCGGCAGTTCCGTGAGCGTCGCCGCGTCGTCCCAAAGCCGCCGTAAAGCCCCCAGCGAGGCGCCTGCATCCCCGCTGGTGAAGAAATTCGTCGCACCGCGTTCCCCGGCCTGCAGGCCCGCGGCCTGCGCCACTTCGCGCACCCGGCGGGCCACGGCCTCGCCGGTGTCGATGACCCGGACGTCCGGACCCGCGGTCGTCTCGATGAGCGGCCGCAGGAACGGGAAATGCGTGCAGCCGAGCACCAGCGTATCGGCCCCCGCCCTGACCAGCGGAGCGACGAACTGCGTGACGAGTGCGCGTGTCAGCTCGCTGTCGAGTTCGCCCGCTTCGACCTGTTCGACGAGACCCGGACACGCCCGGGTCAGCACCTGGATGTCGCCGCCGAACTGGTCGAGCAGGGCGGCGAAGCGCGCACTCTGCAGAGTCCCCACCGTGGCGAGCACGCCGACCACGCCGCTGCGGGTCGCCGCGGTGGCGGGCTTGACCGCCGGCTCCATGCCCACGATCGGGATGCGGAATGTTTCCCGGAGCAGGGGCACGGCGGCGGCAGTGGCGGTATTGCACGCCACGACGATCATGTCGTGACCGTGGTAGACCAGGTAGCGCGACAGCGCGAGTGAGCGGACCCGGATCACGTCCTCGCTGCGCGCGCCGTATGGCACCCAGGCCGAGTCCGCGAGATAGGTGAGATTCGCCGCAGGTATGCGACGGCGGATCTCCCGGAGCACGGAGAGCCCGCCGAGACCCGAATCGAACACCCCGATGCGCAAATCGATCGCTCCGCCTAAAGGGTTAACGCTACCCCTCCCGTGGATGCACTGCAACATAGCAAGGAAGTTCTCTTCGACATGCTGTAGTCAGAATTGCGCGGCTATAATGGCCGAGTCAAACGGTCGTATGACTTCGGGTCCGCGGCCTCGTCCATTGCCCCCAGTCGTCAGCCCGGCGGCCTTGTGCCGCTGAAGCCGGACGCCCACCACCTACGGGACAGCGAGTCATGACAGACGCTTATATTCTCGATCACGTGCGCACCCCGCGCGGCCGCGGCAAGCCCGACGGCGCCCTCCACGGCATTACGCCCATCCAGTTGCTGACCCAGGTGCTGGAGGCCATTCGCGACCGCAACGAACTCGACACGGCGCTGGTGGAGGACGTCATCATGGGCTGCGTGGCCCCCGTCGGCGAGCAGGGCGCCAACGTCGCACGGGTCGCCGCGCTCAATGCGGGCTACGCGCAGTCGGTGCCCGGCAAGCAGTTGAACCGCTTCTGCGCCTCCGGCCTCGAGGCCGTCAACACCGCCGCGGCGCTGGTGATGGCCGGCCAGGCCGACCTGGTGATCGCCGGCGGGGTCGAGTCCATGTCACGCGTCCCCATGGGCTCGGACGGCGGCGCCATGGCGACGGACCCGCAGGTCGCCTGGAACACCTACTTCGTGCCCCAGGGCATCAGCGCCGATCTCATCGCGACGCGCTACGGCATCAGCCGCGAGGACTGCGATCGTTACGCGGCGGAAAGCCAGCGCCGCGCCGCCGAGGCCTGGCAGGCGGGTCGTTTCGCGGGCTCGATCCTCCCGGTGCGCGACCGGCTGGGGCGCGTCGTGCTGGACCGCGACGAGCACATGCGGCCGGGCACCACGGCCGAGGACCTTGCCGGCTTGCGCGCCGCCTTCGAGATTCCCGGCCAGCAGGCGGGCTTCGACTCGGTGGCGATCCAGCGTTACCCCGATGTGGAGTCGATCCACCATGTGCACACCGGCGGCAATTCCAGCGGCATCGTCGATGGCGCCGCCGCGGTACTCGTGGCCAGCAAGCAGATGGCCGAACATCTCGGGCTTGCGACCCGCGCGCGGATTCGCGCCTTCGCCTCGGTGGGCAGCGAGCCCACCATCATGCTCACGGGGCCCGCACCCTCGGCGGAACGCGCCCTGGAAAAAGCGAAGATGAAGCGCGGCGACATCGACCTGTTCGAGCTCAACGAGGCCTTCGCTTCTGTCGTGCTGCGCTACATGCAGCAGCTGGATGTGCCGAGCGACCAGATCAACGTCAACGGCGGGGCGATCGCGATGGGGCACCCGCTCGGGGCCACGGGCGCGATGGTGCTCGGCACGCTGCTCGACGAGATGGAGCGCCGCGACCTGGCCACCGGCCTGGTCAACTTGTGCGTGGGGGCCGGCATGGGCACCGCGACCATCCTCGAGCGTCAATAAGAAGGGATGCCGAACATGAATGACAACATCAAGTATTCAGTGGACCACGACGGCATCGCCCAGCTGGTGATCGACGTGCCCGACCGGCCCATGAACGTCCTCACGCCCGCCTTCATGCAGGCGCTCGACGAATGCATCGACAAGGTCGCGGGCGATGCCGCCGTCAAGGGCGCCATCATCACCTCGGCGAAGAGCAGCTTCGTCGCCGGCGCCGACCTCAAGGACCTGGTCGGCGTGTTTGCGCGCGGCCAGGGCCCGGCCGAGATCTACGAGTTCGCGCGCAGCTTCACCCTCATTTTCCGCAAGCTGGAGACCTGCGGTAAGCCGTTCGTTGCGGCCATCAACGGCACGGCGCTGGGCGGCGGTCTCGAGCTGGCGCTCGCCTGCCACCACCGGGTCGCCATCGACGACCCGAAAACGCGCCTCGGCCTGCCCGAAGTGCAGGTGGGACTGCTGCCGGGCGCCGGCGGCACCCAGCGGCTGCCGCGCATGATCGGCAGCGAGAAAGCGCTGCCGCTGATGGTCGAGGGTACGCATCTCGATCCGGCCAAGGCGCATGCGCTGGGATTCATCGAAGAGTTGGCCCCCGATGCCGAGCAGATGCTGACCAGGGCCCGCCAGTGGATTCTCGACAAGGGCGACCCGGTACAGCCCTGGGACAAGAAGGGCTTCAAGTTCCCGGGCGGCGCCGGCGCGAGCCGTCCCGGCACCGCGCAGACTTTCATGGTCGGGACCGCGCTGGTGGCGCAAAAGACCATGCACAACTACCCGGCGCCGATCGCCATCCTGTCCTGCGTCTACGAGGGCAGCATCGTGCCCATCGACAAGGGCCTGGAGATCGAGTCGCAGTACTTCGTCGAGCTCCTGACCGGGCCCGTGTCGCGCAACATGATCCGCACGCTGTTCCTGGACAAGGGCGCGGCCGACAAGCTGGTGCGGCGGCCCAAGGACGTGGACAAGGTCCCGGTCCGCAAGCTGGGCGTGCTGGGCGCCGGGATGATGGGCGCGGGCATCGCCCATGTCTCGGCGTTCGCCGGCATGGAGGTGGTGCTGCTGGACACGGACCAGGCCAACGCGGAGAAAGGCAAGGGCTATTCCGCTAACCTGCTCGAGAAGCGCGTGTCACGCGGCAAGATGGCGGCCGACAAGGCCGCAGAGGTCCTGGCGCGCATCAAGCCGACGACGGATTACGCCGATCTCGCCGGCTGTGACCTGGTCATCGAGGCCGTGTTCGAGGATCGCGAGATCAAGCGCAAGGTCACCGAGGCCACCGAGGCGGTAATCCCCGCGAGCGCGATCTTCGCCTCCAACACCTCCACGCTGCCGATCACCGGCCTGGCGCAGGCGTCGCAGCGCCCCGCGCAGTTCATCGGCATCCATTTCTTCTCGCCGGTGGACAAGATGCCGCTGGTCGAGATCATCGTCGGCGAGCAGACCGGCGACACGGCCATCGCGCGGGCGCTCGATTACGTGCAGCAGATCCGCAAGACGCCGATCGTGGTGAACGACAGCCGGGGTTTCTACACCAGCCGGGTGTTCGGCACCTACGTCAAGGAAGGCGTGGCGATGCTCGCCGAGGGCGTCAAGCCGGCGCTGATCGAGAACGCCGCGAAGATGGCGGGCATGCCGGTGGGTCCGCTCGCGGTGTCCGACGAGGTGACGCTCGACCTGTCCTACAAGATCATGAAGCAGACCCGCAAGGATCTCGGCGACGCCTACCAGCCGCACCCCGCCGATGCCGTGATCGAGAAATTCCACGACGAGCTCAAGCGGCTCGGCAAGCGTTACGGCGCGGGCTTCTACGAGTACCCGGAGGGCGGCAAGAAGCGTCTCTGGCCGGGCCTCGCGGAGATCTACCCGCCGGCGGCCGAGCAGCCGGATGTCGAGGCCGTCAAGCGGCGGCTGCTCTACATCCAGTCGCTGGAGACGGCGCGTTGCATGGAAGAGGGTGTCGTGACCGATCCCGCGGATGCCGACGTCGGTTCGATCTTCGGCTGGGGCTTCCCGCCGTGGACCGGCGGCACCGCCAGCCTCGTGGACACGGTGGGCATGGCGGCGTTCCTTGCGGAATGCGATCGCATGGCGGACGCCTTCGGCGAGCATTACCGGCCTTCAGAGTGGCTGCGCAACCGCACCCAGCTGCGCTGAGTCGAACGTAACCGATGCGCCCCGGGCGACGCAGCTTTCGCCCCAGGAGAGATCGATGACCGATACCGTCCTTTACGAACGCCACGGCCCCGTCGCGGTGGTGACACTGAATCGTCCGGGCGTGCTGAACGCCTTCAACCGGGAACTGGCCGATGACTTGCGCGAGGCCATGATACGCGCGGCCGGCGACCGCGAGATCCGGGCGGTGATCCTGCGCGGCGCCGAAGGCAAGTTCAGCGCCGGCGCGGATCTCAAGCAGGGTTTCCCGAAGGACCGGCGCGTCGAGGACGTGATCAACACCGACTTCCGGCCCACGCTCGACATGATCGCGGGCATGGAGAAGCCGGTGATCGCCTCGGTCGCCGGGCCGGCTGCGGGGATCGGCCTGTCCTTCGCCCTGGTGTGCGACCTGGTCGTGATGGCCGACGATGCCTACCTGCTCTCGCCCTTTGCGGCCATCGGCCTGATTCCCGACGGTGGGGCCACCTGGCTGCTGGCGCGCCAGCTCGGTTACCACCGCGCCTACCAGCTGTGCATCGAGTCGGAACGCATCCCGGCGCAGCGCTGCCTCGAGCTGGGGCTGGCGAATCGCGTGGTGCCGGCGGCGCGGCTGGACGAGGACAGCATGGCCTGGGCCGCCGAGCTTGCGGAACGGGCACCGCTGGCGCTGGCGCGCACGAAGCTGGCGATGCGCGCCGCCATGGACCTGAGCCTCACGCAGGCGATCGCCTACGAGGCGCACCTGCAGACGGCCTGCCTCGAGAGCGAGGACGCGAAGGAAGGGATCGGCGCGTTCGTCGCCAAGCGCAAGGCCCAGTTCAAGGGACGATGAGCATGCAAAGAAACATCTTCGAGGAAGAGCACGAGATCTTTCGCGACTCCGTCGCCCGCTTTCTCCAGGCCGAGGCCGCGCCGCATCTCGACGACTGGCTGGCGGCGGGGATCGTCGATCGCGAGTTGTTCAAAAAAGCCGGCGAGCAGGGCTATTGCCTGATGTGGGCCGGCGAGGACTACGGCGGCATGGGCGTGGAGGATTTCCGTTTCGAGCAGATCCTCATCGAGGAGAACGCTTTCCACGGCGACGCCGGATTCGGTCTCACGCTGCACAATCGGCTGTGCGGCCCGTATATCGGCCAGCTCGGCAACGACGAGCAGAAGGCGCGTTTCCTGCCCGGCTGTGTCAGCGGCGAGACGATTCTCGGCATCGCCATGACCGAACCGTCGGCGGGCAGCGACGTGGCAGGGATCCGCAGCCGCGCGGAGGAGCACGATGACCACTGGGTGCTGAACGGCTCCAAGATCTACATTTCCAACGGCATCAACGGCGACGTGTTCATCGTCGCGGCGCGCACCGTGCCCGAGCACCCGCACGGGATCGGCCTGTTCCTCGTCGAGCGTGGCATGGAGGGCTTCAGCCGCGGGCGCAACCTGAAGAAGCTCGGCCTCAAGGCGCAGGACACGGCGGAGCTGTTTTTCGACAACGTGAAGGTACCCAAGGCGAACGTCCTCGGCGATCCGCGCAAGGGCTTCTATTACCTGATGCAGTTCCTCGCCGAGGAGCGCCTGATCGTGGCCTGCGGTTGCGTGGCCGCGGCCGAGGCGGCCCTGCGGCTCACGCTCGAGTACGTGCAGGAACGGCATGCCTTCGGCCACGCGATCGCGGCGTTCCAGAACACGCGGTTCAAGCTGGCCGAGATGCGCACCCGGATCGACGTCGCGCAGACTTTCGTCGATCGCTGCGTCATGGATCACAACGAGGGCAAGCTCTCGGCGGACGTCGCGGCCGAGGCGAAGCTGTTCGCCAGCGAGGTCGAGGGCTGGGTCACCGACGAGTGCCTGCAGCTGCATGGCGGCGCCGGTTACATGGACGAGTACGCCATCTCCCGGCTGTATGCGAACGCACGCGTATCCCGCATCTACGCGGGCAGCAGCGAGATCATGAAGGAAATCATCGCCCGCTCGATGGGCCTGGATCCGCGCCGTGGCACTGCCTGAGTCGTTTCGCGGACGGATCGCCGTGCCCGCGGTGGCGGCACCGATGTTCCTGGTGTCCGGGCCGCAGCTGGTCATCGAGGCCTGCCGCAGCGGGGTGCCGGCCTGCTTCCCGGCGCTGAACCAGCGCAGCACGGCCAAGTTCGTCGAATGGCTCGACGAGGTCGGCGGGGCGCTCAACGACAGCGACGCGCCGTGGGGAGTGAACCTCATCGTGCACCGCTCCAACCCCCGGCTCGAACAGGATCTCGAGGCCTGCGTGCGCCACCGGGTGCCCTTCATCGTCACCTCGCTCGGCGCCGTGCCGGATCTCGTCAAGACGGTTCATGGCTACGGCGGGATCGTGTTCCACGACATCGTCAGCCTGCGCCACGCCCACAAGGCGGCCGAGGCGGGGGTGGACGGGCTCATCGCCGTCTGCGCCGGGGCGGGCGGACACGCGGGGCCGACCAGTCCCTTCGCCCTGGCCAGCGAGATCCGCCAGTTCTTCGACGGCACGCTGCTGCTCGCGGGCGCCATCAGCGACGGCCGGCAGGTCGCGGCGGCGCTGATGATGGGGGCGGATCTCGCGTGGATCGGCAGCCGCTTCATCGCCACCCGGGAGAGCCTCGCGCCGGAGGCCTATAAGCAGATGATGCTGGCCGCCAGTGCCGCGGACGTGGTCTACACCGATGCCGTGTCGGGCGTGCCGGCGAATTTTCTCCGCCAGAGCCTCGAGGACAACGGCTTCGATGTCGCCGCGCTGGCGAAGCGCGGTCTCGGCAGCGGCAAGCTCAAGGATCTCGGTGACGAGGCGCAGGCGTGGAAGACCATCTGGTCGGCCGGCCAGGGCGTCGGCACCATCCGGGATGTCCCGGGCACGGCCGAGCTGTGCGCACGGCTCAAGGCCGAGTTCGATGCGGCGTGTGCCGCCGGAGTCCCCTGGCCGGAGCGCGGTTGATGGCGGGACCGCTCACGGGGCTGACGGTGATCGAGGTTGCGGGGCTCGGGGCGGGGCCGTATTGCGGGATGATGCTGGCCGACATGGGTGCGCGGGTGCTGCGCGTGGAACGCATGCCGCTGCCGCGCGCCGCGCCGCCGCTCCCCGATCCGCTGGCGCGCGGACGCGAGAGCATCGCGCTGGACCTGCGCAAGCCGGAGGGTGTCGTGGCGCTGCTGCGCCTGGTGGAGGACGCCGACGCGTTGTTCGAGGCCTTTCGGCCGGGGGTCGCGGAGCGGCTCGGCTTCGGTCCGGACACCTGCCTCGAGCGGAACCCGCGCCTCGTCTACGGGCGGATGACCGGCTGGGGCCAGCAGGGTCCCCTGGCCCGGGCCGCCGGCCACGACCTGAACTACATCGCCCTGTCCGGCGCGTTGCACAGCATCGGGCCCGTGGGCGGCAAGCCCGTGCCGCCGTTGAACCTGGTGGGCGATTTCGGCGGCGGCGGGCTGTTGCTCGCGTTCGGCCTGGCCTGTGCCTTGCTGGAACGCGAGCGCTCCGGTGCGGGCCAGGTGATCGACGCAGCCATGCTCGACGGGGCGGCCTCGATGATGAACATGTTCTCCGGTTTCCGTGCGCTCGGGCTGTTCGACGAGCGTCCGGGCGCCAGCATGCTCGGCGGGGCCGCGCACTTCTACGACACCTACGAGACGGCCGACGGAAAATATGTCGCCGTGGCGCCGATCGAGCCGGAGTTCTACGCCGAGTTTCTCGAGCGCCTCGGCCTGGACGCGGCGCGTTTCGCGCCACACGCCTTCAGTTTCGGCCGTCCCGACACCTCGGCGTGGGCGGCGCTCAAGGCCGAGATCGCCGCCGTGTTCAGGACGCGCAGCCGCGCGGAGTGGTGCACGTTGCTCGAGGGCAGCGACGCGTGTTTCGCGCCGGTGCTGTCGCTGGGGGAGGCACCGGAGCATCCGCACAACGCGGCCCGGGGCACCTTCGTCGAGGTCGGCGGCGTGGTCCAGGCCGCGCCGGCGCCGCGTTTCAGCCGCAGCGCGCCGGAGGCGCCGCGTGCAGCGCCCCACCCGGGCGCAGACACCCATGCGATCCTGGCGCGGGCGGGCTACGATGAGACGTCCCTGCAGGCGCTGGCCGCAGCGGGCGTCATTCCGCAACAACAGGAGTAAGCGATGAGCGAGGAACGCGTCAGTATCGAGCGCCGCGGCCACGTGGCGGTGGTGACCCTGTCCCGGCCCGAAAAGCGCAATGCGCTGGATCCCGCCACTTTTGATGCGCTGGACGCAGCGGCGCGGTCGCTCTCTGCGGACCGGGAATTGCGCGCCGTGGTGCTCGCGGGCGCCGGGAAGAGTTTTTGCGCCGGGATCGACCTGGGGTCGTTCGCCGGTGGCGAGGCGGTGTTTCTAAAGCTGCTGTCGCGCCGCGAAGGCGAGGCGGCCAACCTGGCGCAGCGCGCCGGCTGGGCCTGGCGCGAATGTCCCGTGCCGGTCATTGCGGCCTTGCACGGCGAAGTCTTCGGCGGCGGTCTCCAGCTCGCGCTGGGCGCCGATCTGCGCATTGCCCGCCCGGACGCCCGCCTTTCGATCATGGAGATCCGCTGGGGCCTTATCCCCGACATGTCCGGCAGCCAGACGCTGCGTGGTCTCGTACGCCGCGACGTGGCGCTCGAGCTGGCCTGGAGCGGGCGCATCGTCCCGGGCGAGGAGGCCCTCGGGCTGGGCCTGGTGACGCGCCTCGCCGATGACCCGCTGGCGGAAGCGATCGCGCTGGCGGAAGCGATCGCG
Source organism: Wenzhouxiangella sp. XN24 (assembly GCF_011064545.1). Lineage (NCBI taxonomy): Bacteria > Pseudomonadati > Pseudomonadota > Gammaproteobacteria > Chromatiales > Wenzhouxiangellaceae > Wenzhouxiangella > Wenzhouxiangella sp. XN24. The sequence continues at coordinate 131,423 of NZ_JAAMFG010000017.1, read as the reverse complement.
AAGCGCTCCCCCGATGCGGTGCGCGGCGCCAAGCAGCTGTTCAACCATGCCTGGGAGTGCCCGTCGCACGACGGGCTCGCGCTGGAGGCGGAGCTGCAGATGCAGATCCTCGGGCAGGCCAACCAGATGGAGGCGGTGCGCGCCGGCCTGGCGGGCGACACGCCACAGTTCGGGCCGCCGGTCAGGTGAGATGAGCAAGCAGGAAGGCAAGCGGGGGAAGCGCGTGGCGCTGGTGCTGGGCAGCGGCGGTGCGCGCGGGCTCGCCCATATCGGCATCATCCAGCATATCGAGTCGCTGGGTCACGAGATCGTCTACATCTCGGGATGCTCCATGGGCGCGCTGGTGGGCGGAATCTACGCGGCGGGCCAGCTCGAGCCCTATGCCGAATGGGCGCGCAAGCTCGAAAGGCGCGACATGTTCAGCCTGCTGGATTTTGCCTTCGGCTGGACCGGCCTTTTCAAGGGCGATCGCCTGATGGGCGTGCTCAAGGAACTCGTCGGCGATCATGTCATCGAGGACCTGCCCATCGGCTTCACGGCCGTGGCGACGGATCTGCGCGAGCAGCGGGAGATCTGGTTGAACAAGGGCTCGTTGTTCGATGCCATCCGCGCGTCCATTGCGATTCCCACGGTGTTCACGCCGCACGTGTACCTCGGCCGGATCCTGGTGGACGGCGGCTTGCTGAACCCGATCCCGATCGCGCCGGCGCTCAACCAGGATGCCGACATGATCATCGCGGTGAACCTCAACGCCGCGTCGCGCAGCTCGCGTGAACGGGCGCGGCAACTGGTGGATCCGGATCAGGATGCGACGGACGGCCGGTCTCCCGAGGCCGAGTCCGAGGCGGAGGACGGGTCAAAGGATCCGAAGCTGCCGGGCATCATCGACGTGGTGACGGCGTCGATCGACCTGATGCAGAACTCCATCGCCCGCATGAAGCTGGCGGCCTACACGCCGGACATCGTCATCGACGTCCCGCGTGATGCCAGCCTGTTCTATGAATTCTACCGCGCCGAGGAACTCATCGAGCTCGGCCGCGAGCGCGCCCAGGCCGCCCTGGCCGGGCCACGCAGCTAGGGGGATAGCGCGCTCCTGCATCCGCCGCACGCAGACGTCGAGCTCCGGCCCGCCGCCCTGGCGCGCTGCAGGCCGCGAGGCGGTTGCTACACTTATTAGCGATGAATGCTCTTCGTCGTATCGTCTTGCCGGGCGTGTCGTCGAGCAGGGCCGCAGCATCCCTGCTGCGCTGCATGGAACCCCGAGGACTCCTGTCATGAGTTTGAATTTCACCCTCACGCCGCTGGTATCGCTGATCGCAGGCATTCTCATCCTGCTCGTGCCGCGGCTGTTGAACTATATCGTCGCGGCATACCTGATCATCGTCGGACTGATCGGCCTGTTCGGCGTCAACCAGATGCATCTCTGAGTTGACTGAAACGAAGGATCCCGTGTGCGGGATGACGGTCGATCCCGAGACCAGCAAATATCGTGCGGAGTACGACGGGACGACCTGGCATTTCTGCGCGCCCCGCTGTCGCGATAAGTTCCTCGAGGACCCTGGAAGTTACCTCGGGGAGAGCCATCCGCCGCCTCCCGCGCCGCCGGGCACCATCTACACCTGTCCGATGCACCCCGAAGTGCGGCAGGAAGGGCCGGGCGATTGCCCGATCTGCGGCATGGCGCTGGAGCCCGAGGAGGTCACCGCCGATACCGGCCCCTCGGAAGAGCTGAGCGACATGACGCGGCGGTTCTGGATCGGCCTCGTGCTGGCGCTGCCGGTGCTGGTGCTGGACATGGGCGGGCACCTGTTCGGCCTGGACCAGCTCGTCGCGCCGCAAACCACCAACTGGATCCAGCTCGCGCTCGCGACCCCGGTGGTGCTCTGGGCGGGCTGGCCGTTCTTCGTGCGCGGCTGGCGCTCCGTCGTGCGCCGCAGCCTCAACATGTTCACGTTGATCGCGATCGGCACCGGCGTCGCGTGGCTCTACAGCGTGGTCGCCACGGTGGCGCCCGGCATCTTTCCGGAGATGTTCCGCCAGCCGGACGGGTCTGTCGCCGTCTATTTCGAAGCGGCGTCGGTGATCGTCGTGCTCGTGCTGCTGGGCCAGGTCCTGGAGTTGCGGGCGCGGGAAAAAACCTCCGGCGCCATCCGCGCACTGCTGGATCTCGCGCCCGCCACCGCGAGGCGTCTCGACGAGCAGGGCGGCGAGGAGGACGTGCCGCTGGACCAGGTGAAAGTCGGGGACCGGCTGCGCGTGCGTCCCGGCGACAAGGTGCCGCTGGACGGCGCAGTGCTCGAAGGACGCTCCTACGTGGACGAGTCGATGGTGACCGGCGAGCCGCTCGCCGTGCCCAAGGAGGCGGGCGACACCGTGATTGGCGGCAGCATCAACAACCAGGGTTCGTTCATCATGCGGGCCGACAAGGTGGGGCGCGACACCATGCTGGCGCAGATCGTGCAGATGGTGGCCAACGCGCAACGCAGCCGTGCGCCGATCCAGGGCCTGGCCGACAAGGTCGCAGGCTACTTCGTGCCCGTCGTGATCCTCGTGGCCGTGATCGCCTTCGTCGCCTGGTCGCTATGGGGCCCGCCGCCGGCGATGGCGCTGGGTCTCATCGCCGCGGTGAGCGTGCTGATCATCGCCTGCCCCTGCGCCCTCGGGCTCGCCACACCGATGTCGATCATGGTGGGCGTCGGCCGTGGCGCGCAGGCCGGCATCCTGGTGCGAAACGCCGAGGCGCTCGAACTGCTGGAAAAGGCCGACACGGTCGTGATCGACAAGACCGGCACGCTGACCGAGGGCAAGCCGCGGGTGACGGCCGTGCGGACCGCGGAAGGCTTCGAGGAACGGGAGCTCGTCCGCCTCGCGGCGGCGCTCGAGCGTGGCAGCGAGCATCCGCTTGCGGAAGCCATCATCGAGCACGCCAGGGCACTGCGACTGGAGCTGCCCGCCAGCGAAGGCTTCGACTCACCGCAGGGCAAGGGCGTGGTCGGCGAGATCGAGGCGCGCCGCATCGCCCTGGGCAACCGGCTGCTGATGGAGAACGAGGGGGTGGACATCGCCGCCCAGGCCGAAGCAGCGGAGTCCCTGCGGCACGACGGCGCCACGGTCATCTTCGCCGCCGTGGACGGCCGGATCGCCGGCCTCATCGCCATTGCCGACCCGATCAAGGAAACCACGGCGGCTGCGGTCAAGGCGTTGCATGACGAGGGCATCCGCGTGGTCATGCTCACGGGCGACAATCGCACCTCGGCCGAAGCGGTGGCCCGCAAGCTGGACATCAACGAAGTGGAGGCCGAGATCCTGCCGGAGGACAAGGGGCGGGTGGTGCAGCGGCTGCGCGACGAGGGTCGCATCGTGGTCATGGCGGGAGACGGGGTCAACGACGCCCCTGCGCTGGCGCTCGCGGACGTCGGCATCGCGATGGGAACCGGCACCGACGTGGCGATCGAAAGCGCCGGCGTCACGCTGCTGCGCGGGGACCTGATGGGCATTGCCCAGGCGCGGCGCCTGTCGCGGGCGACGATGCGCAATATCCGCCAGAACCTGTTTTTCGCCTTCGTCTACAACGCCGCCGGCGTCCCGGTCGCAGCGGGGATACTTTATCCCTTCGTCGGGATCCTGCTGTCGCCGATCATCGCCGCAGCGGCCATGAGCTTCAGTTCAGTGTCGGTCGTGACCAACGCGCTGCGCCTGCGACGCGCGGCGCTCTAGGCGTTTCGGGCGGCCGCTTCACCACGCGTAGGCCTGCGGCGCTTCGCCCCCCGGACCCGGGAAAATGTCGTCGAGCGTACTCAGCGCGTCGGCGTCGAGGCTCACCTCGGTAGCGCGGACGGCGCTCTCGAGTTGCTCGATGGTGCGGGGACCGATGATCGGCGCGGTCACGGCGGGGTTATGCATCAGCCAGGCCAGCGCGATCGTGGCGGGGGCCTCGCCGAGTTCGTCGCAGAACGTTTCGAAGCGCTCGAGTTGCGGCCGCTTCGATTCGATGTATTTCTTCATGCCCTCGTCGACCCGGCGCCCGGCCTCGAGCTTGCGCAGCACGCCGCCCAGCAGCCCCCCGCCGAGCGGGCTCCACGGGACCAGGCCCAGGCCGTAGTGCCGGCAGGCCGGGATCACCTCGAGCTCGACCATGCGGTTATCGAGATGGTAGGTGCTCTGCTCGCTCACCAGGCCCAGGGTGCCGCGCCGCGATGCCTCCTGGCAGGCGGTCGCAATATCCCAGCCGGCGAAGTTGGACGAGCCCGGGTAGGTCACCTTGCCCTGTTGCATGAGGACATCGAAGGCCTGCCAGATCTCGTCCCAGGGACATTCCCGGTCGACGTGGTGCATCTGGTACAGGTCGATATGATCGGTCCGGAGACGCTGCAGGCTGGCGTCGCAATGCTTGCGTATCTTGTAGGCCGAGAGGCCGGGACCGTCGCTGTTCGGCTCGGGGCGTGGGTAGACGGCCTCCATCTTGCCGTACACCTTGGTCGCCAGCACGACGGCGTCGCGCCGGCCGTCGCCGAGGGCGAACCATTCGCCCAGGATACGCTCGGTCTCGCCGGGCGTCGCCGACCATCCATAGACGTCAGCGGTGTCGAAAAAGTTGATGCCGAGTTCCAGCGCACGATCCATCATCGCGAACGCCGCCTTGCGGTCGGTGTGCCAGCCGAAGTTCATGGTGCCGAGGCAGAGCCTGCTGACGCGGAGGCCATGTCTTCCGAGGTGGGTGTGCGGCACGCTCATGATGGAACTCCTCCTGTCGCCGGTCATTGCCGGACGTGGCCCTCGCGCCCGCTCAGGCCTTGGCCTGGTTGGCAACCGCCTCGGCGGCCTTGCGCGCCGCTTCCGGGTCGCCGAGATAGCGGCTTCCGGTCGAACGCAGCTCCGCGTCCAGTTCGTACAGCAGCGGGATGCCCGTCGGTATGTTGAGCTTGACGATGTCCTGTTCGCTGACGTCGTCGAGCATCTTCACGAGGGCGCGCAGGCTGTTGCCGTGGGCGGCGATGATGACGTTGCGTCCGGCGCGAATCTGCGGCGCGATCTCCGATTCCCAGAAAGGCCGGACCCGCGCCAGCGTGTCCTTGAGCGACTCCGCGGCGGGAAGGCGCTGCGGATCCACGTCTGCGTACTTGGCCTCGAAGCGGGGATGACGGGGGTCGTCGTCCTCCAGCGGCGGGGGCGGCACGTCGTAGCTGCGCCGCCAGATCAGCACCTGTTCCTCGCCATGGCGCCGCACGGTTTCGGCCTTGTCGAGACCCTGCAAGGCGCCGTAATGCCGCTCGTTCAACTCCCACGCCCGCCGCACCGGAACCCACATGCGGTCCATCCCGTCCATGACGATCCACAGCGTGCGGATGGCCCGCTTGAGCGTGGAGGTGAACGCCAGGTCGAATTCGAGTCCCTCGGCCTGGATGAGCCGGGCCGCTTCCGCCGCTTCCTCGCGACCCTTGTCCGTGAGGTCCACGTCCTCCCAGCCGGTGAACAGGTTGGCGAGGTTCCATTCGCTCTGGCCATGACGAAGCAGGATCAGTTTGTGTGCCATCGATCAGTCTTCCTGTGCTTGGCGCCGGCTGCGGCGCGTTTCAGCGCGTGGTGGCGCTGACGAGGTAATTGCCGCGGTTCTCGTCGTACTCGAGGCCGATCAGGCCGCGCTTCTCCGCATCCTTCAACAGGTCGGAAAAGCTGTTGTAGCCGTAATAGCTCTCGCTGAAACCCGGGTGCACGCGCTTGATGGTCTGCTTGACCATCGAGCCCCAGAGCTGGTCGTAATCCGTGTCCAGCGACTCCACGATTTCCACCAGCTTGTCCATCGCCTCGGTCTTCTTGTCCTTGGGCTCGGTCTTGCCACGGGTGCGCTTCGGCTTGGCGGCCACGCGGACGAGATCGTCATAGTAGATGAACTCGTCGCAACCGTGGATCAGCAGGTCCGAGGTCGAGCTCTTCACGCCGCAACCGATGACGCGCTTGTTGTTCTCCTTGAGCTTGGACACCAGCGGCGAAAAATCGCTGTCGCCCGAGAGCAGCGCGAATATGTCGATATGCTGCTTGGCATAGCAGAGATCGAGCGCGTCCACCACCATGTGGATGTCCGCGCTGTTCTTGCCGCTGTGCCGGCTCTGGGGGATGTCGATCATCTCGATGCCCTGGGAATGGAACTCGCGGGTGTATTCGCGATAGCCGCTCCAGTCGCAATAGGCCCGCCGGAACACCAGGCGGCCCTTCTCGAGCAGGCGCTTGATGACGAGTTCGACGTGAAACTTGTTGTCGCCCTTCATGTCGCGCACGCCTAGCGCGAGGTTTTCGAAATCGATGAAGACCGCGATCAGCGGTTCGGTAGCCATGTCTGCCTTCCTTGTGTCATGCGGCTCGCAGTCAGTCCTGGACGAGCCGGCGAATTTCCTGGAGCGCGACGGACAGCGTGGCAAAATCCAGTGAGCCCCCATCCCGCATCTCGTCCAGGGTCTGGCTGAAATGTGCAGCCCGCTCGCTGCGCGCGGCGAGCCATTCGTCCACGGCCGCGCGCGCATCGCGATCCGGGCGCGCGACCTGCATCATGTTGGCGCACAAAGCGCGGTGCAGGCCATAGAGATTGTCGCGCAGGCTGCCGCGGGCCTTGGCCTGCCACATGCCCTCGACGCGCAGGTTGTCCACCTCGTCCGAGATCCAGTACAACTGCAAGGCCTCTCCCACCCTGAAATATACCTCGGCCGCATAGCGGACGCCGACGGTGCAGTTTTCGGCCAGCGCGATGATGTCGAGCGCGGAATGCATCGGCGCCAGCGCCGCCATCTTGCGCGCCAGTGACCGGGGCACGCCGGTTTCCACGTACAACTTCGCTGCGGTCTCGTAGCGCTCGAGGCGCGCGCCCTGCATCACTTCCGGCAGGCACTCCAGCAACTCCATGACGCCCGGGTTGAGCCGGGCCACCGCGACCGCGATGTCCGGCAGTTCGTCGCGTCGATCGAGCAACCAGCGCGAGGCCTGCTTCATCAGCGCCTGGGTGGCGCGCAGCATGGCATGTTGCACGGCGGCGTCGATGCGGTTGTCGAGGCTCTCGATGGCTTCCCAGATGGCCCTGATCTCGAAGACCTCCCGCGCGATGGTGAACGACCGGGCCACGGACGCTATGTCGGCCCCGGTCTCGTCCTGCATGCGGAAAGCGAACACCGAACCCATGCGGTTCACCAGGCTGTTGGTGATCATCGTGGCGATGATCTCCCGCGCGAGCGGATGTTCCCGCAGGTAGTCGATGTAACGGCTTTGCAGAGGCTGCGGGAAATAACGCTGCAGTTCCTTGCCGAGATACGGGTCCTCCGGGACACTGGAGCGCACCATTTCCGCGTAGAGCGACATCTTCGCGTAGCTCATGACGACCGAGAGCTCGGGCCGGGTCAGGCCCTTGCCGCTCTTGCGGCGTGTCTCGATCTCTTCTTCATCCGGCAGGAATTCCAGGGCGCGATTGAGCCCGCCGCGTTTCTCGAGCTGGCGAATGAACCAGGCGTGTTCGTTGGCCCGCTCCGGGGCGGTCGCCTCCGCGATGCTGATCGCCTGGGTCTGGAGGTAATTGTTGCGTAACACCAGCGACGCCACTTCGTCTGTCATGCCGACGAGGAGTTTCTCGCGTCTTGCAGGCGTCAGCGGCCGGTGACGGTTGGCGATGTCGATGAGGATCTTGATGTTGACTTCGTGGTCGGAGCAATCGACGCCCGCCGAGTTGTCGATGAAATCCGTGTTCAGCCGCGTGGCCGCCCGCGCCGCTTCGATGCGCCCGCGCTGCGTGAAACCGAGATTGCCGCCTTCCCCCACGACGCGGCAACGCAACTCGCTGCCGTTGATTCGCACGGCGTCGTTGGCCCGGTCCCCGACTTCGAGGTGACTTTCCGTGGACGCCTTGACGTAGGTGCCTATGCCGCCGTTCCACAGCAGGTCCACCGGCATGCGCAGGATGGCCTTCACCAGTTCATCCGGCGTCAGGGCCCTGGTTTCGACGTCCAGCAGCGCCTGCGCCTGCGGCGAGAGCTCGATCAGTTTTTCGCTGCGCGACCAGACGCCCCCGCCGGCCGAGATGAGATTCCGGTCGTAATCGTCCCAGCTGGAGCGCGGCATCGCAAAGAGGCGCTCGCGTTCGGCGAAACTCGCCTCGGTATCGGGGTCGGGATCGAGGAAGATGTGCTGGTGATTGAACGCCGCGCAAAGTCGCAGGCACCGTGAGAGCAGCATGCCGTTGCCGAACACGTCGCCGCTCATGTCGCCGATCCCTGCCACGGTGAACGTCTCGTTCTGGATATCGCGGCCGAGTTCCCGGAAGTGGCGCTTCACGGCTTCCCATCCGCCGCGTGCGGTGATGCCCATTTTCTTGTGGTCGTATCCCATCGACCCGCCCGAGGCGAAGGCATCACCGAGCCAGTAGTCGTGCTCCGCGGCCACGGCATTGGCCGTGTCCGAGAACGTGGCCGTACCCTTGTCCGCGGCCACGACGAGATAGCTGTCGTCGCCGTCGTGCCGGATGACGTCCTGTGGCGGCACCAGCACGCCGTCGACGAGGTTGTCCGTCAGGTCCAGCAGGCCGTTGATGAAGGTCTTGTAGCAACTGACGACCTCGCGCATGACCAGGGTGCGGTCGCCGGAGGGCAGTCTCTTCGGCACGAAGCCGCCTTTCGCACCGACCGGCACGATCAAGACGTTCTTGACCGCCTGGGCCTTCATCAGGCCCAGCACTTCGGTGCGGAAATCCTCCCTCCGGTCCGACCAGCGTAAGCCGCCGCGCGCCACCAGCCCGCCGCGCAGGTGCACGCCTTCGACCCGCGGCGAGTGAACGAAAATCTCGAACATCGGGCGGGGCAGCGGCAGGTCGGGAATCTTGTGCGGGTCGAGCTTGAGAGACAGGTAGGCCCTGGGTGATCCATGTTCGTCGAACTGGAAGTAGTTGGTCCGCAGGGTGGCGAGGACGAGTGCCCGGAATGCGTTGAGCATGCGATCCGCGTCCAGGCTGGCCACGGCGTCGAGCGCATGGGCGAGCGCCTGGTTGACCGTGAGCGTCGTGCGTTCCCGTCGTTTCTCGGGAAGCGCGGGATCCGAGCGCGCCTCGAACAATTCGACCAGCATGCGCGCCACCAGTGCGTGTTCCGCGAGCACCTGTTCCATGTACGCCTGCGAAAAGGGCAGGCCGGTCTGCAGCAGGTAACGGCAGAGGGCGCGCAGCAGCGCGGCCTGCCTCCAGTTGAGGCCGGCCTTCAGGATCAGGCGGTTGAAACCATCGTTCTCGACCCGGCCGAGCCAGATGTGCTCGAAGGCTTCCTTGAACAAGTCGTTGACTTTGCCGGGGTTGATCGCCATGCCGTCGCCCGTGTGCATCTCGAAGTCCTGCACCCAGACCTCTGTCGGGCCCTTGGCGTGCGTCGCACGCAAGCGATAAGGGCGCTCGCTGATCACGCGCAGGCCCATGTTCTCCAGCATCGGCAGGATTTCCGAAAGCGGCAGCGGTTCACCGGCCTGGAACAGCTTGAAGCGCACGCGGTCCTCGGGCAGGCCGGCCGGCCGGTAGAGGCTCATCCGCAATCGCCGCGGCTCCGCCTTGATGGCTTCGAGGCGCTCGATGTCGAAGGTGGCCTCGCGCGCGCTGATGTCCTCGACGTAGGCGGCCGGGAATGCGTCCGTGTACTCGCGCAGCAGCGCGAGCCCGTCTTCCTCGCCGAAACGCGACACCAGCTCCGTCCGCAGCTCGTCGGCCCAGGTTCGCACGGCTTCCGCGATCTTCTTCTCCACGGCGCCGACGTTCACTCGAGGCACGGTGCCCTGCGGGGTGCGGACGATGAAATGGACGCGGGCCAGCTTGGACTCGGACATCTCCACGGCCGATTCGATGCTCACACCGCGAAAGGCATCCAGGAGGATCTCCTGGATCCGCTCGCGCACCTGGGTGTTGTATCGCTCGCGCGGCACGAACACCAGGCAGGAAAAGAAGCGCCGGAAGGCATCGCGGCGAACGAACAACTTGGTGCGCTGGCGCTCCTGGAGCGAATAGATGCCGGTGCTGATGCGGACCAGGTCGGCCAGCGTGCTCTGGAAAAGCTCGTCGCGGGGGTAGGTGTCGAGAATGTGGACCAGCGCCTTGCCGCCGTGGCTGTCCGCACGCAGTCCCGAGCTGGCGATGACCCGGCGCAGCTTGTCGCGCAGCAGGGGAATTTCGCGCGGTGTGCGGCTGTAGGCTGCCGACGTCCACAGGCCCAGGAAGCGACGCTCTCCCGTGACCCGGCCGTCGCTGTCGAATCGCTTGACGCCGACGTAGTCGAGATAGCTGTTGCGGTGGACCGTCGCGCGCGAATTGGCTTTCGTGATGATCAGCAGGTCGCGTGAGCGGGCCTGGCGCCGGATTTCCCGACCGGCGAGCGAGGTCGTCGGCTGCACGTCGGCCGGCGGGGGACGGCGCAGGATGCCGAGCGCGCTGTCCGGGACGGGGCGCAGCAGGTCTGCGTCCTCTCCCTGGATGAGCTCGTACTCACGATAGCCGAGAAAAGTGAAATGGTCGTCGGCCATCCATTCCAGGAGCTCGCGGCTTTCCTTGACGATCTCCTGGTCGAGTGGCGGCGGCCGTGTGTCCAGCTCCGCACAGATCTCGCGAGCCCGGCCCCGCATCGCGCCCCAGTCCTGGCAGGCGGCGCGCACATCGCCGAGCACGCGCTCGAGCCGGGCGAGGATCGCCTGCAGGACGTCCGGCGCGGTTTCCCGGTCGATCTCCAGGTGCATGAAGGATTCCAGCCGGGCGTCCGGCCCCGCGTGCTCCGGCAGGGGGACCTCGAGCAGGCGCCCCTCGTCGTCGCGCCGGACGTGCAACACCGGGTGGACCGTCAGGTGGATATAGCTGCCGTGGCGGTTGAGCGCCATGCTCGTGGAATCGACCAGGAACGGCATGTCGTCGGTGACGACCTGGACGATGGTGTGCGGGGAGTTCCAGCCTTCCTCGGCCGGCGAAGGATTGCCGACCAGGATACGCGGCGTGCCGGGCTGGCGATGCAGCGCAAGGCGCAGGTGGGACAACGCCGCGCCCGCCAGGTCGACCGCCCCGCGGTCCTTGAGGTCGTCGAGCGCGGTGTTGCGGTAGTACTGCGCGACGTAGGCGGCCACATCCAGGCCCGCTTCCGCGGCCTCCGAAGTACTCGCCGCCGCCACCACCTGGTCGAGGAAGCGGCTGCGCGCGTCGGCGGCGCGGCGTTGCGGAAGGGTGTCCGTCATTCGTGTTTTTGCAGGTCCGCGATGGCGGCGGCCAGGAAGCGGCAGGCTTCGCCCCCGGTGGCGCAGCGATGGTCGAAAGTCAGCGACAACGGGATGCGCCGATGGGTCTCGATGCCGCCCATCACGGCGACGATGTCGTGCCGCAGGCCGCCGGCGCCGAGGATCGCGATCGTCGGCGGCACCACGACGGGGGTCGCGTAGCGGCCGGCCATCATGCCGAAGTTGGACAGGGTGAACGTGAAGTCGCGCATGTCCTCGGGCTTGACGCTGCGCTCGCGGGTCGCCGTCTTGATGGCGTTCAGGTCGGCGCGCAATTCCTGCGGTGATTTCTGTCCGACATCGCGGACGACCGGCACGATCAGGCCCTCGGGCGTATCTACGGCGATCGCGATGTCGACCCGCGACTCGAGCTGGCGGCTCATGTTCTCGCCGTCATAGAAGCCGTTGAGCGCCGGTTCCGCCCGGCAGGCCACGGCGATGGCCCGCAGCAGCCGTGCCGTGATGTCCTGGCCCGGCACCCAGTGGTGAATGTCGGCGTCGTCGAAGATCGTGCACTGGGATACGAGATCCCGCGCGGCGCTCATGCTCTGCGCCATGGCCCGCCGCGGACCGCGCAACCGCTCGGGCTCGCCGGGCGGCAGCTTGACCCTGGGCGCCTGGCGGGGTGCGGGGGGCGACGTGCTCGCCGCCGCGGCGCGGACGTCGTCGGCCACGATACGTTCGTGACGCCCGGTGGGCCGGCAGTCTTCGAGCTTCACACCGAGTTCCCTGGCCAGCGCCCTGACGGCCGGAGCGGCCTTAATTTTGCCGGCGGTGCGGCGCCGGCCACGCCCTGCGATATCGGCGTCCTCCAGGACGTCGTCGCTGCTCATCATCTTGCCGACGACGGTGCCCGAGTCCGCGCGGTCTTCGTCAGCAGTCGCGGCGGGCTTGGCGGGCTCTGCAGGCGTATCGACCTTGGCGGCCGTCGATTCCGCGGAGCCGGATACACTTCCGCTCGCCGCGGCGTCTGTCGTGTCGACGCTGGTGTCGATGTCCACGAGCGGGGAATGCGTCGGCAGGATCGTGCCGTCCGGCGCATGGATTTTGGCGATCCGCCCGGTGTAAGGCGCAGGCACCTCGACCACGGCCTTGGCGGTCTCCACCGACAGCATCGGCTGATCGACATTCACCATGTCGCCTTCGGCCACGAGCCAGCTGACGATCTCGGCTTCCGGCAGGCCTTCGCCGAGATCCGGCAAGTTGAAAGTCTTGACGCTCATTGCGGCTAGTCCTCGAAGGTCTTTTTGACGCCGTCGATGATGCGGGCGACGCTGGGCAGGTATTCGTACTCGAGCTTGAACAGCGGCATGACCGTATCGTAGCCGGTCACGCGAACGATGGGCGCCTTGAGGTCCCAGATGCCCTTCTCGGCGACGCCGGCAGCCACTTCGGCGCCCACGCCGCAGCTCTTGGCGGCTTCATGAACGATCACGAGCCGCCCTGTCTTCTCGACCGATTCCAGGATCGTGTCGAGGTCCATCGGGCTGATCGTGGCAAGATCGATGACCTCCGCATTGATGCCTTCTTTCTCGAGCTCCGCAGCGGCCTTCAGGGTCTCGAAGGTCATCGCGCCCCAGGTCACGATCGTCACGTCTTCACCCTCCCGCAGGATATAGCAGGTATCCAGCGGCAGTGCCTCGCCGTTGTCGACGACTTCCTGTTTCTGCAGGCGGTAGATGCGCTTGGGTTCGAGGAACACCACGGGATCGGGATCGCGAATCGCCGCCAGCAGCAGCCCGTAGGCACGTCGTGGCGAGGAGGGGATCACCACGCGTACGCCCGGCATGTGCGCGAACATCGCCTCGGTGCTCTCCGAGTGATGTTCCGGGGCATGAATGCCGCCGCCGAATGGCGCGCGCAGCACCATCGGCACGTGCATCCGCCCGCGCGTGCGGTTTCGCAGCCGCCCGGCGTGATTGATCATCTGGTCCACCGTCGGATAGATGAAACCCATGAACTGGATCTCGCACACCGGACGCATGCCCTGCGAAGCCATGCCGATCGACATGCCGGCGATCATCGACTCGGCGAGCGGCGTGTCCATCACGCGCTCTGCGCCGAAACGCTGCTGCAAGCCGGCGGTCGCGCGGAACACCCCGCCGTTCACGCCCACGTCTTCGCCGAGCACGATCACCCGGTCGTCATGTTCCATCTCCCAGGCCAGCGCCATGGTGACGCCTTCGATCAGCGTGATCTGCGCCATCAGTGGTGGCCCCCGGAGTTCATGAAGCGGCGCGCCGTTTCGCGTTGCTCGACCATGCTCTCCGGCAGGGTGGCGAACATCGAGTCGAAGATCGATTCCACCGGCTGCGGCGCGGTGTCCAGGTAGGCGGCCACGGCCGCATCGACCTGTCGCATGCAGTCCGCTTTCAGTGCGGCCTCGTCGGCCTCGCTCCAGGCGCCCGTCTGCTCGAGATAGCGACGGATACGGATGAGCGGCTCGAGTTTCCAGGCCTCCTCGACCTCGCCCTTCTCGCGATAGCGGCTCGCGTCGTCCGCAGTGGTGTGGTCCGACAGGCGATAGGTCACGGCTTCCACGAGCGTCGGTCCATCCCCCTTGCGTGCGCGTTCCAGCGCCTCTTCCATCGTCTGCCGCACGGCGATGACGTCGTTGCCGTCCACCTGGATGCCGGGCATGCCGGCGGCCACGGCTTTCTGCGCGAGCGTCTCGGTGGCCGTCTGCAACCACAGCGGCACGCTGATCGCCCACTTGTTGTTGACCACCACGAACACCACCGGCAGGTCACGGACCGCGGCGAGATTGAGCGCCTCGTAGAAGTCGCCCTGCGAGGTGCCGCCGTCGCCGATCACGCTCACGGCGCAACGCGGCTCGCCGCGCAGCTTGTAGGCCATTGCGGCACCCGCCGCGTGCAGGCACTGGGTGGCGATCGGCACGCACCAGGGGAAATCGTGCTGCGGGCCCGCGAAGCGGTTCCCCCGTTCGTCACCACCCCAGTAGAGCAGCACCTCTTCCATTTTCACGCCGCGCCAGAACTGCGCGCCGTACTCGCGGTACATCGGTGCGAAACAGTCCTCGGGCCGCATGGCGGCGCCGACGCCTACATGAGCCGCTTCGTGCCCCAGGCTGGATGCGTAGGTGCCCAGCTTGCCGGTGCGCTGCAGGTTGATCGCCTTGGTATCGAAGGTGCGTGTCAGCACCATCAGGCGGTAAACGCGGAGCAATTCCTCGGGGTCGCTGGCGAAAGCCGGCAGGTCCGCGACGACGCTGCCATCCGGGTCCAGCACCTGTCGATACGGGATCCGAAACTCCGCAATGGTCTTCACGACGTCATCCTCCTGATATTCTGGTCGCGGGCCGGATCGCCGGACCGCAAATAGCGCGGCATTATACACCGCGCCCGCCGCCGCAGAGGGCGGCGCCCAGCCCACCGGATGCTGCGTCGCCGCAGCAGGAGCGCTCGATGGGAAGAAGAAAAATGGAAGCCGGTATCCACCGTGACCTGGAGGACCGGCTCGGCTATGCGGGGTACCTGGGACTCGACCGGATCCTGGGGGCCCAGCAGCCCTTGTCCGATCCGCCGCATCACGACGAGATGCTGTTCATCGTGCAGCACCAGGTTGCGGAACTCTGGATGAAACTGATCATTCACGAGCTGGAGGCGGCCATCGCGTCGATGCGGGCGGACCGCATCGAGCCCTGCTTCAAGGTTCTTGCGCGGGTCAAGCTGGTGCAACAGCAGCTGTTCCACCAGTGGGGCGTGCTGGAGACCCTGACGCCCGCCGAATACGCGCGCTTCCGTCACGTCTTCGGCCAGGCCTCCGGCTTCCAGTCGATGCAGTTCCGTCTCCTCGAGTTCCTGCTCGGCAACAAGGACAAGGATTCCCTCGTGGTGTTCCGGCACGATGCTGCAGCGCTGGAACGGTTGCAGGCCGCCCTCGAAGCGCCCTCGATCTACGACGAGTTCCTGCGCCTGCTGGCGCGGCGGGGATTGCCCGTGCCCCCCGAGCGGGTGACGCGCGACTGGTCCGAGCCCTGTGATTCCCATCCGGGCGTGGTGGCGGTGTTCAAGACGATCTACGAGGACACGCAGCGCTACTGGGACGCCTACGACATGTGCGAGAAACTCGTCGATGTCGAGGTCAATTTCCAGTTGTGGCGCTTCCGTCACCTGAAGACCGTGGAAAGGATCATCGGGCACAAGCGCGGCACCGGCGGATCGTCCGGGGTGCGCTTCCTCAGGGCGGCCATCGATATCCGGCTGTTTCCGGAACTGATCGACGTGCGCACGGAAATCGAATGAAGCCACGGCCGGCGAGTCACGCGATGCGCGGCGGTTGCAGTGTCGCAGCGTGCGCTTCCAGCTTGTCGAGCAGGGCGTCCAGCGCGCGCCGCTGTGCGTCGTCCAGCACCTCGAGCAGGGTCGCTTCGTAGTCACGCAGCGCCGGCGCCACCCGACGATAGATCTGTCGCCCCGCCTCGGTGAGCTCCAGCGCGCTGCGTCGCCGGTCGCCCTGGACGAATTCTCGCTGGACGCGGCCCGTTTCGAGCAGGCGGCGCACGGCACGGCTCACGGCGACCTTGTCCATCGCGGTGCGTTCGGCCACCTGTGCTGCCGACAGGCCCGGGGCCGGCGCAAGCACCGCCATGACGCGCCACTCGGGAATGGAAAGGCCGAAGCGCTGCGAGTAGGCCGCCGAGATGGCGGTGCTCAACCTGTTCGACAGTACCGAAAGCCGATAGGGGAGAAAGGTCTCGAGGACCAGAATCTCGTCGTTCATTGGTGCAATGCAGCTTGTTGCCTAAAACCCTCTGGGACTATAATAGTTTCATATGTAACTAATCAACCCTTCTTGTACATGCTGCAAGACCTGCGGAGATATCCAATGACCGAGGTTCATGACAACCCCCTGGGGATCGACGGTTTCGAATTCGTCGAGTTCGCCGCACCTGATGCTGCGCTGCTGCACAGCCTGTTTCGCCACATGGGCTTCACCGCGATCGGCCGCCATCGCGCGCGGAAGATCACGCTTTACCGGCAGGGCGAGATCAATTTTCTCGTCAACGAGGAACCCGACAGCTTCGCGGCGGATTTCGCCCGCGAGCACGGCCCGAGCGCCTGCGGTTTCGCGATCCGTGTCGCGAATGCCGAGCGTGCCCACGACTGGGCCATCGAGCGCGGGGCGGACCCGTTGACCAACAAGCCCGCAACCCTCGCGGTGCGCGGCCCGGTCATCTCCGGCATCGGCGGGAGCGCCCTGTACCTGGTCGATCGTTACGGCGAGCGCGGTTCGATCTACGATATGGATTTCGAGTACCTGCCCGGGGTGGATCGCCATCCTGCAGGATACGGCCTCACGTTCATCGACCACCTGACGCACAACGTCTTCCAGGGCAACATGGACAAGTGGGCCGGCTTCTACGAGCGGATCTTCAATTTCCGCGAGATCCGTTACTTCGATATCAAGGGCGCCAAGACCGGCCTCGTGTCGCGCGCCATGACGGCGCCGGACGGCATGGTGAGAATCCCGATCAACGAGGCGACCGACGACAAGTCGCAGATCGCGGAGTATCTCGAGGAGTACCACGGCGAGGGCATCCAGCACATCGCGTTGTTCACCGACGACATCTACGCGTCCGTCGAGGCCTTGCGCGCCGACGGGATCGAGTTTCTCGACGTGCCGGACACCTACTACGAGATGGTCGACGACCGCATGCCCGGACACAAGGAAGACCTGCCGCGCATGGCGGAGAACCGCATCCTGATCGACGCCGACAACGAAACACGCGAACGCCTGCTGTTGCAGATCTTCACCCAGACCTGCGTCGGTCCGATCTTCTTCGAGATCATCCAGCGCAAGGGCAACGAGGGCTTCGGCGAAGGCAATTTCCAGGCGCTGTTCGAATCGATCGAGCGCGACCAGGAACGGCGCGGCGTCATCTAGACCACGGGTTAGACCACGGGAGCCTCACGACGATGAAAAAACGGATCTCCTTCCCGAAGATCGAGGGCCGCAGCTCGCGCCAGGCGCATGCGGACCTGCCCGAGGGCACCTTCGAGCGGGAGCTGGGCAAGGAGGGGTTCTTCGGCCCCGCGACGCACATGTACCATCGCCGTCCCCCGACCGGGTGGAGCGATTTCGAGGGCCCGCTGCGCCCACGCGCCTTCGACACGAACCGGCTCGGTGCCGCGGCCGATTCGCCCTGGGCGGCGAGCCGCCTGTTGCACAATGCCGCGGTCAAGTTTCGCCACTGGACGCTGGAGCGCAACATGCCGGCGCTGGCGCGGAACTCGGATGGCGACGAGCTGCTCTTCCTGCACTCGGGGGAAGCGCAGCTGTTCTGCGATTACGGCCATCTCGAGCTCGTGGCCGGCGATTATCTCGTGCTGCCGCGCGGGACCATGTGGCGCCTCGAAGTGTCTGCGCCGATCTCGGCCCTGTTGATCGAGGCCACCAACGACAGTTATTGCCTGCCCGACAAGGGGCTGGTCGGGCCACATGCGATTTTCGACGAAGCGATGCTGGACACGCCGGCGATCGACGAGCGCTTCCGCGCACAGCAGGACGAGCAGACCTGGCGGGTGGAGGTGAAGCGCCGCGACGCCGTCTCCACCATCACCTATCCCTACAACCCCCTCGATGCCGTCGGGTGGAAGGGCGACCTGGCGCCCGTGCGCATCAACTGGCGAGCGATCCGCCCGCTCATGTCGCACCGCTACCATTTGCCGCCGTCGGCCCACACGACCTTCCTGGCCGGGCGCTTCGTGGTATGCACCTTCGTGCCGCGTCCCTTCGAGAGCGATCCGGAGGCGCTGAAAGTTCCCTTCTTCCACAACAACGACGACTTCGACGAGGTGATCTTCTACCATGCGGGAGAGTTCTTCTCGCGGGACAACATCCATCCGGGCATGATCACCATGCATCCCTGCGGCTTCACGCACGGACCGCATCCCAAGGCGCTCAAGAACATGCTTTCCCAGTCCGCGCCGGGCACCAACGAGGTCGCCGTCATGCTCGACACGCGCGATGCCCTCGAGGTCGATGAGGCGGCGGCCGGTATCGAGTGGGACGCTTACGTGGACAGCTGGAAAGGAGGCGCGGCATGAAACTGGGCACCCTGAGAGCCGGAGGGCGCGACGGCACCCTCGTGGTGGTCAGCGCGGACCTGGGGCACGCCGTGGTCGCGCGGGACATCGCACCGACCCTGCAGGCGGCGCTCGACGACTGGGATCGCACTGCGCCGGCGCTGGCCGAGCTCGCCACCGCGCTCGAAGCAGGTTCGGTCGAGGGACGGTTCGCGCTGCGCATAGAAGATCTCGCCGCACCGCTGCCGCGCGCCTACCAGTTTCTCGACGGCAGCGCCTACCTGGCCCACGTCGAGCGGGTGCGCCGCGCCCGGGGTGCCGAGATGCCGCCCAGTTTTCTCGAGGATCCCCTCATGTACCAGGCGGCCTCCGACGGTTTCCTCCCCCCGGTCGGCACGATCCCGGTGTCCAGCGAGGAATTCGGCATCGATTTCGAGTCCGAGGTCTGCGTCGTCACGGGGGACGTGCCGATGGGCGTCGGTCCGGCGGAAGCCGCGAACCATGTCCAGCTCGTATGCCTGGTCAACGATGTCTCGCTGCGCAACCTGATCCCCGCCGAGCTGGCAAAGGGCTTCGGCTTCGTGCAGAGCAAGCCGCGCTCGGCCCTGTCGCCGGTGATGGTGACGCCGGATGAGCTCGGCGACGCGTGGCGCGACGGCAAGCTGCACCTGCCGCTGCTGACCTGGCTCGACGGTGAGCGCTTCGGCGCCCCGGAGGCCGGTGCGGACATGCAGTTTTCCTTCCACGAGCTGATCGCGCACGCCGCGAAGACGCGGCCGCTGGCAGCGGGGACCATCATCGGCTCGGGCACGGTCGCCAACCAGGACGAGTCGCTCGGCGCATCCTGCATGGCGGAGAAGCGCATGCTGGAAATCATCCGGGACGGCAAGCCGAGCACGCCCTTTCTTTCGTTCGGCGCCCGGGTGCGCATCGAGATGCTGGACGGTGCGGGACGCAACATCTTCGGCAGCATCGAGCATGTCTACGAACCTTACCGCCGCTGACCGGGCGCTGCCCCGGCTTCACGGCTACTGGCGCAGCTCCGCCGCATGGCGCGTCAGGATTGCGCTGAACCTGAAGGGCGTGGAATGGAGCGCCACGCCCGTCCACCTGGTGCGCGGCGGCGGCGAGCAGCGCCAGCCGGCTTTTCTGCGGCTCAACCCCCAGGGACTCGTGCCGGCGCTCGAGATCGACGGGCTCGTGCTGACGCAGTCGTTGGCGATCATCGAGTATCTCGAAGAAACGCGCCCCGCGCCGGCCCTGCTGCCGCCCGACCCTGCCGGGCGCGCCCGGGTACGCAGCCTGGCGCAGCTGGTTGCCAGCGACATCCATCCGCTCAACAACCTGCGCGTCCTGCAACAGCTGGAAGGACGCTTCGGCCTCGACGCGGCGCAGCGCCGCGACTGGTATTGCCACTGGGTCGAGGAAGGTCTGCGGGCGCTCGAGAAGCGCATTGCCGCGGCGCCGGAGACCGGCCGCTTCTGTCACGGGGATGCCCCCGGCCTGGCCGACTGCTGCCTCGTGCCGCAGCTGTACAACGCGCGGCGCTACGGTTGCTCGCTCGAGGGGCTGCCCGAGTTGTTGCGTATCGAGGCGGCCTGCGCGGTCCTGCCGGCGTTCACCGCCGCGGCCGCCGATGCCCAGGCCGACGCGGTGGCGGGAGCCTGAGCGACGGCAGGCAGCGGCCCTCCGCGACACGCGTCGAGACTGCCGCGAGCGTCTAGAATCAGGGTAGGGCAAACAGCCACGGGAGCATATCGATGAGCATATTCAGTCTCGACAAGATTCCTGCCGCACCGGGGGTCTATGCCTTGTACGCCCATGATCGCCCGCTGCTCGTCGGTTCGGCGTCCAACCTGCGCGAGTACGCCGCGGAGCACCTGTTCGGCGGCGACGGGCCCAGCGAGGCCTTGCGCCAGTCGTTGCCGCACCCCGAACAGGTGACGGAGGTGAGCTGGTGGCAGCATCCGGAGATGCTGGACGACGCGCGTCGCGAGGCCGCCTGCCAGGTGGCCGTCCAGGCCTTGTCCCCGGCGGCCAGGCCGCGCTCGAGGCTCTCGGATCTCGGCGGGATCGCGCTCGAGGATCCGGGCTTCGTCAAGGAGATGAACGCCCTGTTCCACGGTCCTCCGAGCGGATCCTTCGTGCCGCAGTCGCTGCATGAACTGGCCCGCAGCGTCTACGAACTCAGGGACAAGGTGGCCGAGCTGGAACGGCGCCTCGAGGAGCGTCGCTGAGCCGTTGGCCCCGGTCAGGCCTGCGCGCTGGGCCGCGCGGATACCTGGGCATGCCAGCGCGCGAAATGCGCGCAGCCCTCGGGGGCCGGCAGCTTGACGGCCACCGCGAAATCCACGATACAAAGCAGCGTGATGTCGGCGAGGGAAAAATGCCCGCCCGCCACGTACTCGGACTCGCCGAGGCGCCGATCGATGGCCGGGTAGAAGTCCGCGAGGCGTGCACGGCCGCGCTCGACGAGGCCGGGAATGGCCGCCGTACCGCTCCGGCCGGGGATCGCCCGCTCGGCATAGGGCGGGTAGCTGTTGCGGAACGCGTCGATCACGGGCTGTCCCGCATCGAACTCGATGCGCCGGTTCCAGCATTCCACCATGGCCTGCTCCAGCGGCGTCGTGCCCAGCAGCGGCGGCTCCGGATGCAGTCCCTCGAAGTAACGGCAGATCGCCGTGGTCTCGTCGATCACCGTGCCGTCTTCGAGCTCCAGCGTGGGCAGGAGCCCGCGCGGATTGATGGCGAGGAAGGCGGGCTCGAGATTCTCTCCGGCGCGAATATTGATTTCCACACGCGGCACATCGAGGCCTTTCTCGGCAATAAAGATGCGCACCCGGCGTGGATTGGGCGCGACCCGCATATCGTAGAGTTTCATGGCCTGGACCTCGCTGCCGTGGTGCCCGGATCATAGCGCAGTCGCCAGCCGCCAGCCGCCAGCCGCCAGCCGCCAGCCGCCAGCCGCCGCCGCGCCGCGTTCAGTCGTACGGTGGTGAAAGGCCGAGGTAGCGGCTGCGATTGACGTCGAGCAGGTTGTCGCTCCAGCCGACGACGCGCGGGCCGACCAGGTTGCGCGAAGCGTGGTGATACAGCGGGATCAGGGCCTGGGTCTGCATGGCCAGCGCCTCGGCCTCGCGCAGCAGCTTCGCCCGTTCGCTCATGTCGCCACGGCCCGACGCCTCGTCCGTGAGCCGATCGTAGTCGGCGTCCGAGTAGTCGCCGAGGTTGTTGGGGCCGCTGTCCGTCTGCAGCAGCAGGGTGAAGGTTTGCGGATCGTCATAGACGGCCAGCCAGCTTGCGAGGCCGAGATCGAAGTCGCCCTGCTGCAGGGCCGCGTAATGCACGGCGGTCTCGGCGCGTTCCAGCGTGACGTCGGCGAATATCGCGCGCCACATCGACTGCATCGCGATGGCCACGCGTCGATCGTTGTCCGACAGCGGGTAGCGCAGTTTCAGGTGGAGCGGCCTGTCGCGGTGCCAGCCGGCGGCGGCCATGAGTTCGCGGGCGCGCAGCTGCCGCTTCGCCAGTGGTTCGTCGCGCCATGCGACCTGCGCCGGCGCGGCGTAATGCGCGGTGCCGGGCGGGACCAGGCTCCAGGCCGGGCGCTCGCCGCTGCCGAGCACCTGCGTCGCCAGGATCCGCCGGTCGATCGCCATCGACAACGCCTGGCGGACCCGTTCGTCGCGCAGTGCTTCGCGCGCGTGATTCACAGCGAGGAACGACAGGCCGAGCATGGGTGAGGCGTGCACGGCCTCGGGCAGGTTGTCCTCCAGCCACGCCGTGCGCCCCGCGGGAAAATCACGCAACACGTCGAGTTCGCCCGCCCGAAAGCGCAGCAATGCGGCGTCGCGGTCCTCGAGGCCGAAATAGATCACGCCCTCGAGCCGCACGTCGTCCGCCGCGAAGAACGCGGGGTTCTTTTCCAGCACCACGTGGTCGTTGGGCTGCCTTGCGGCCAGGCGAAAAGCGCCGTTGGCCGGCATTCGCCCGGGGTCGGTCCAGTCCTCGCCATGCGCCTCGATGGCATGCCGCGGGACCGGGAAGGCCGCGAAGTGCATGAGGAGTCCGGGGAAATAGGGGGTGCGCCGCTCGAGGCGAATCTCGAGCCGATCGGACGCCAGCGCCTCCACGCCGAGGGCGGTGGGCGGCAACGTCCCGGTGGTCACGGCGCGCCCGTTCTCGATCACCCAGAAGAACTGGGCATAGGGCGAAGTCGTGTCGCCGGACATCATGCGGCGGAAGGAATAGACGAAATCCTCCGCGGTGACGGGCGGGCCGTCGGACCAGCGGTGCGGGCGCAGCGTGAACTCGTAGCGGAGGCCGTCTGCCGAAACGCTCCAGTCTGTCGCAGCGCCGGCGCTCACCGCGCCATCCGGCCCCTCGGTGGTCAGGCCCATCAGCATGTCGCCGACGATCCGGTTCTCCCAGACGCCGGTGATGCGGTGCGGGTCGAGCGAGGCGGGATGCCCCGGGTTGCCCACCCGCAGCACGCCGTCGGCCGCGGCCGGCAGGGCGACGAGCACGCACAGCAGCGCTGCGGCGCTACGGCGCACGGGGAATCTCCATCGGCAGTTCACGCGAACTAGAATAACGGTTGGGGCCGCGGGCTTCGACCCCTGCGGCCGGGCCGGGAACGACGGGGCGTAGCCAGGCGTCTGGCCGTGGCAGTACGCTGGGCCGGAAACGAAAATCCTACAGGCGGGAGCATCGACATGGACATCGGCGACCTCAGGAACGAATACAGCGGCGAACCGTTTCGTCGCGTCGATCTCGATCCGGACCCCGTGGAGCAATTCGGTCGCTGGTTCGGGCAGGCCCGCGAGGTCGCCCAGCCGGAGGTCAATGCCTGTGCGCTGGCCACCAGCGGACTGGACGGGCGGCCGAATGCGCGCACCGTGCTGCTGAAGTACTTCGATGTGGACGGCTTCGTATTCTTCACGAACATGGAGAGTCGCAAGGCGCGCGAGATGGCCGAGAACCCGGCCGTCGCGCTGCTGTTCTTCTGGCAGTCGCTGGAGCGCCAGGTAAATATTCGCGGCCGCGCTGAGCGGATCAGCGCCACGGAGGCGATGCGTTATTTTGCGCGGCGCCCGCGCAACAGCCAGCTCGGCGCCTGGGTCTCCGAGCAGAGCGCGGTGATCAGTTCACGGTCCGTGCTCGAAATGAAACTCGATGAACTGAAGCGCAAGTTCGCCGCGGGGGACGTGCCGTTGCCGTCGTTCTGGGGCGGCTACCGGGTGCGTCCCGAGGAGATCGAGTTCTGGCAGGGGCGGCAGTCGCGCCTGCACGATCGTTTCCGCTACCGGCGCATCGACGACACCTGGGTCATCGAGCGTCTCGCGCCCTGATCAGGGCGGCGAACTCGGACAACGCCGCAGGGCCCACGATATCGTGAGCGCTCAGCGGCAACTCGATGCGCGCCAGGCCCGGCAGACCGGCATCGAGCGTCTGCAGGTGTTCCGCTTCCTGGTGCCGCCGCGCGGCGAGAAACTCCCCGGCATCCTCCGGGGAGCGCTTGTTCACCACCAGCCCCCCGACAGTGACGCCTGCGACGCCGAGCTTTTCGGCCAGTTCGAGCGTTTCGAGGACCGGCAGGCGTTCGGCGGCAAGCACGATGACGAAAGCCGTCAGCGACTTGTCCGCCAGCGTGTCGCGCAACAGTGCGAGACGTTCCCGCCGCCGATTCAGCAGGTGGCGGATCCGGTCGTCGCGGCCACCCCCTTCGCCGGGCCCGCCACCGAACAGCCGGTCACCCATCTCGGCTTCGCCGCCAAGATTGCCGAGCGCGGTGTCGAAGCGCCCCGCGCGCGTGCGCCGCGCCAGCAGCCCTTCCGTCCACGCCGCCATCATTTCCGGCAAGGCCATCAACCGCGCCGTATGCCCCGAGGGGGCCGTGTCGAAGACCAGCAGGTCGTGCTCGGAGAGGCCGCGCGCCACGGTTTCGGCGATGCGCTCCAGCAGCGCGGCCTCCTGCATGCCCGGCGCCTCGCGCGACATCTGCATGTGGCGATCGACCTCGCCGGCGAGATGCTCCGGCATCAGCCTGCGCAGGGCCGTGCCGACCTCGGCGAGATGCGCATCCACCACGCGATCCGGGTCCAGTTCCACGCCGTCCAGTCCCGGTGCCAGCCGCACCGGCTCGGGCCCCACGGCGCGGTTCCACAGGTGACCCAGGTTGTGCGCCGGGTCGGTCGATACCAGCATGACGCGGCGTCCCCGCTCCGCTTCGGCCAGTGCCACCCCGCTGGCCACCGTGGTCTTGCCGACGCCCCCCTTGCCGCCGAAGAACAGTACCCGTCGGTCGGCAGCGAGCTTCAACAGCACCGCAGGTGATCCAGCGGGGAATGCTCCATGCCCATGCGGCGATGCCAGTCGTGGAAGGACTCGTAGAGGACCGGCATCATCTCGAGCGTGTACCAGGAGGCGGGATTCGGCACGCCGAGCGTCTCCGAGAACACCAGCAGCATGAAGAGGTCGTCCTCGTCACGCTTCAGGCGTGCGAAGGTCCGCCGGTACGGGGCGATATAGAACTCCCGCAGCGCCGCGGAAAGCCGTTCCATGCGACCCGGCCGGCGGACCTCGCTCATCGACCGCTAGACCTCGGTCTCGATCGCCGGGACCCCCTTGGTGCCCCGGCTCATGGCCACCGCCGCCTCGAAGATCACCCACAACGCGGCCAGCAGGATCACGATGTCCATGCCGAGCAGCAGCCAGTTCTCCTGGCGGTAGAACTGCCCGAGCTGGACCAGCAGGGCGAACACGGACATCGTCAGCAGGAAAGCCAGGGGCACGGCCGTGAACCAGGCCGGCCGTCCCTGGCGGATCAGGATCACGGAGATGATCGAGAGCGTCAGGCCGGCCAGCAGCTGGTTGGTGGTGCCGAACAGCGGCCAGATGACCATGCCGCCTGCGCCGTCCGCGCCCGCGCCGAAAGCCAGCGCCAGGCAGAATCCCAGGGCGAGGAGGGTGCTGAAGACCACGTTGACCTTGACGCCCGCGACCTCCGCCGCTTCCTGGATCACGTAGCGCTGCAGGCGCAACCCCGTGTCCATCGTGGTGGCCGCGAAGAGGATGGCCATCACCGCCAGCATGGTTGCGCCGAGCTGGGTCGACATGCCGTAGCCGGCGCTGAGAATACTGCCGCCGCCCTGCACGAACGCGCCCACGCTGCCCGCGCCGAACTTCGAGTAGATCGCCTCCCAGTCGGCCAGGCTCGCGAACCCGGCGGTCGTGCAGATGATGGCTGCGAGCGCCAGCATGCCTTCGCCCACGGAGCCCCCGTAGCCGACGAAGCGCGCGTCGGTCTCCTTGTCGAGCTGCTTGGAACTGGTGCCGGAGGCCACGA
Organism: Wenzhouxiangella sp. XN24; assembly: GCF_011064545.1. Classification (NCBI taxonomy): domain Bacteria; kingdom Pseudomonadati; phylum Pseudomonadota; class Gammaproteobacteria; order Chromatiales; family Wenzhouxiangellaceae; genus Wenzhouxiangella; species Wenzhouxiangella sp. XN24. The sequence goes on along the minus strand of NZ_JAAMFG010000017.1, from coordinate 105,764 downwards.
GGCCGTGGAAGCCGCTGATCGCGCCGCAGGCAATGGTGACGAACAGCAGCGGCAACAGGCTCGGCGTCCCTGCCGGGACATTCTGGTTCAACGCGGGCGCGACCACGTCCGGCGCCGCGATCAGCACGGCGCCGTAAAGCAGCCCGAGGCCGAGGAACAGCTGCAGGCCGTTGATGTAGTCGCGCGGCTGGAGAAGCACCCAGACGGGCAGCATCGAGGCGATCCCGGCATAGAGGAACAGCAAAAGGATCCACTGCGAGCGCGGCCCGAGCCCCAGCACGCTGGCCGGCAGCTCGATCGGGAAACTGCTGCCGATGAATATCAGGCTGTAGAGCGCGACGACACCGATGATGGACGGCCAGAGGAGCCCCATCTTGTAGCGATAGATCAGCTGCCCGATCACCAGCGCCACGAGGATCGCGCCCCAGGTCGGAATGACGGCCGTCGGGGTGGACACCAGCAGGTTGGAAATCACCACCGCGAATGCGGCGTTGACCATCAGCAGCAGGAGGAAGATCACGACCAGGAACAGGTTACGCGCACGCGCGCCGATCACGTTTCCGGTGAGCGTGCCGATCGATTTTCCCTTGTTCCTGACACTGGCCCAGAGCGCGCCGAAATCATGCACGCCGGCGAAGAAGATGGTGCCGAAAATGACCCAGACGAAGGCCGGTCCCCAGCCCCAGATGACGGCGATCGCCGGTCCCACGATGGGTGCGGCGCCGGCGACGGACGTGAAGTGGTGCCCCCAGAGGACGAACTTGTTGGTCGGCACGTAATCGACACCGTCCCGGAACTCGTGCGCCGGCGTGCGGAAATCCGGATCGAGCCGATAGATTCGCTCGGCGATGAAACGTGAATAGAAGAGATATCCGCCGGCCAGCATCGCCAGGCCGAACAGCAACATCGTCACAGCACTCATCTGCTTCCCCTTTGTCTGGATCTATTTGTTTTATTGGTTGCTCAGGCGGAGGACCCGAAACGCGCAGGGTCCACCTCGATCCAGGTTGCCCGGCCCCACGCGCAGGGCGTGCCGTCCGCACGCCAGATCGCGGTGCCGGAAAAATGCTTGCGGCCTTCGCGGCCGAGCCGCCAGCCGCCGACGATGTATGACTTGCCGGCGATCACCCGCTGCGCGATGTCTACCGCCAGGCGCCCCAGCACGAGCGGCCGTTCCATTTCGTCGAGCCAGGCCCACGCCCCGGGACAATCCAGCGCCGCCCAGAGGAACTCGGATCGCACTTTGCCGTCATCATGCGCGAGGTCGGCATGGGGCGTCCACAGGCAGGCGACCAGTTCCTTCTCGGCCACGCGGCCGGCGAACAGCCGCAGCCCGTCCCCGGGCGCACGCGCCGGGCCGCAGACGAAACAGTGGGGGAAGGCATGAGTCTGCAGGCCGTGATAGTGCGCTGCGGCCTGGGCGGCCGTCTCCGGCTCGGGCGCGGGCGGCAACGGCAACGCGAGCGGGACATGGCGGGCCTGGGCAATGGCCGTGCCATCGTCATCGAGGAGCACATGTTCCCCGTCACGGCTCTGCACGGGGAGTGCGCGATCGAGCGGCGGCGGCTTTCGCAGCGTCACTTCGACGGGCAGTGGCAGCCCGGCGGCGAGCCGGCCACAGGTGTAGCCGCCGTTGCCCGAATCGGTAGGGCCGCAGAATCGCGCTGCAATGGCCAGGGTCGCGGTCGCCTCCGGAGATGGGGGGCGCGCCTGGGGCATGCCTAGTCGAGGTTCCGACCGCAGCCCGAATAATTGCGGCCGTCGAGCGTGACCTCCGCCGTGATCGGGTACATCGTGCCGCTCATGACGTCGGTGCAGGCGCGATCCTGGGCGACCAGGAGCAAATCGTGCTCCTCCGTGATCGAATGCCAGCGACGGGTCGGAAGGTCGGGATCCTCGACGACGCCCGGGTTCGGCACCACGACCTTTCGCTCGCCGTACTGGTACACCATCACCAGCCGCTCCGGGTGCACTTCGATATGCCAGCCGGGCTCCTGGCCCACCGCGCGGAACGTGGCACCGCGCGCGCGCGCGTCCACCCACGGCGTATCGGCACGGTTCAGTTCGCAGGTCATTTCCTCGCCATCGAGGGTCAGCGTCGCGCTGTTCATGCCTTTGCCCCAGAACACGGTGTCGTCGGCGGCGTAGCGCGCGCCGGAGGCCGCCTCTACCTGCGGCAGGACGATGGACCGCTCGCCGACCTCCAGGGTCAGTTCCTCGTCCCCCGGCCGCACCGTGACACGCCGCCCGTTGCACTCGTAGGCATAGGCTTCGAAGCTGAACGACCCGGTGAGCGGCTCGCGCGCGATCACGTCCTCGATCTGCGGCGCCGACTCGGGCTCGCTCCCGATGGTTGCCGGGGGTCGCGTGGGCGTCGGTGGCGGCTCGGTAGGTACCTCACTGCGGCCACAGCCTGTCGCCCCCGCGCAGGCCAGCGCCAGCACGGGCAACAGGATGTTACGCATGGGGGTCACTCCTTCACTCGTCATACCCTCAATGCTAGCAGACCCGTCCGTGCGCCGGCGACACGGGAACTCATCCGCGCGCCGTCGGGTCGGTGTCCCCCGTGAGCGCATCGATGCGGCGGCGCAATTCCTCGAGCTCGGACTGCAGCGAATCGACACGCCCTTCCAGGATCTCGAGACGTTCGTTGCGTGATCCCGCGGCCATCTTGTCGTCGCGTGCTGCCGCAGGCGGCGGTGGCGTCTCGCCCGTGAACAGCTGCATCCAGCGGCAGTCCCGCCGCCCTGTTTCGCGCGGCAGCTGGACCACCAGTGGCTCCTCGCGGCCCGCCATGTTGCGCAACGCCTGCTCGACCTCGCTCACGTCGCGCAATGGCGCCAGGCGGTTGGCACGGGTACGCAATTCGCCCGGCGTCTGCGCGCCGCGCAACAGCAGCTCGCAGATGATGGCCCGCTCGGCGGGCTCGAGGTGGAGGTTGCCGAACTGGGTATTGCAGAAACGGTGCCGGTAGCGGGTGACGCGGCCCCCGACGCCTCCGCTGCGGTCCGTTACGAGGTGTTTTTTCATCAATCCGTCGAGAATCTCCTGGACTTCGCTGCTGCCGAGCTCCAGCACCGGGTCACGGTTGCTTTTCTGGTTGCATGCGGCGGTCAAGGCATTCAGTGACAGCGGATACTGATCGGGCGTCGTGATTTCTTTCTCGATCAGGCTGCCGATGACGCGGGCTTCCAGGGGGGTCAACTCTGTGCGCATTAAGGTTCTCCACGAACGACAGGCGTGCGGTTCGGCAGCCTAAGGTATAAATCCGCGGCGCGGAAGCCGGCAGGATAGAATGACGGGCCAGGCCTCGCGCCCGACCATCGTCACGAGTCCATGCTGCTTCGATTCGACCAGGTTTCACTACGTTTCGGCGACCAGGCCATCCTCTCGGCTGCGGATTTCACCATCGAGGCCGGCGAGCGCGTGTGCCTGATCGGGCGCAACGGCGCGGGTAAGACTTCGCTGCTCAAGCTCATCTCGGGGAGCATCGCGCCGGACGACGGGGAAATACAGGCGCGCGCCGGACTGCGCGTCAGCCGGCTCGAACAGGATCTGCCCGACGAGCTGGATTCCACCGTGCGCGAATCGGTGATGAAAGGACTGGCACCCGTGCGCGCCCTGGTCGCGGAATACGAGCGGCTGGCCCACACCGAGCTCGGCTCGCACGGACTGAGTGATCTCGAGGCGTTGCACCGGCGGATCGACGCGGCCGACGGCTGGAACGTCGAACGCGCGGTGGACACGCTTCTGACGGAGATGAAGCTGCCCGGCGATCAGCCGCTCGGCGCGCTGTCCGGCGGGTGGCGCAGGCGCGCCGCACTGGCGCGGGCGCTCGTGAGCAGGCCGGACCTGCTGTTGCTCGACGAGCCCACCAATCATCTCGACCTGTCCTCCATCCAGTGGCTGGAGCAGCGCATCGTCAACTGGCCGGGCGCGGTGTTGTTCATCACCCATGACCGGGCATTCCTGCAGCGCCTCGCCACCCGGATCGCGGAAATCGACCGCGGCAAGCTGGTCAGCTGGCCGGGAGACTATCGTGACTACCTGCGGCGCAAGGCCGACGCCATCGAGGAGGAAGAACGGCAGAACGCCGAGTTCGACCGCAAGCTGGCCGGCGAGGAAGCCTGGGTGCGGCAGGGCATCAAGGCGCGCAGGACCCGCAACGAGGGCCGGGTGCGCGCGCTGGAGGCATTGCGCGAGGAGCGCGCCCAGCGTGTCAAGCGCCCCGGCACCGCGCGGATCAGCATCGGCGAGGCCGAAAGCTCCGGCCGCAAGGTCCTGCAGGCGAAGAATGTCAGTTATGGCTACGACGGAAAGCCCCTGATCACCGCACTCGACCTGAAGATCATGCGCGGCGACCGCCTCGGCCTGGTGGGGAACAACGGTGTCGGCAAGAGCACCCTGCTGAAGCTGCTGCTCGGCGAGCTGGAGCCGCAGGCCGGCACCATCAAGCAGGGCACGCACCTGGAGATCGCGTATTTCGACCAGATGCGCCAGTTGCTGGAGCACGACAAGAGCGTCGCGTACAACGTCGGCGACGGCCGCGACCACGTCGTCGTGAACGGCAAGCCGCAGCACGTCGTGGGCTACCTCGGCGGCTTCCTGTTCACCGCCAAGCGGGCCCTGACGCCGGTCGCCGCGTTGTCCGGGGGCGAACGCAACCGCGTGATCCTGGCGAAACTGTTCACCCAGCCGAGCAACCTGCTGGTGCTCGACGAGCCGACCAACGACCTCGACGTGGAAACGCTCGAAGTGCTCGAGGCCCGCCTGGCCGAGTATGCGGGCACCCTGCTCGTCGTCAGCCATGACCGCGAGTTCCTGGATAACGTCGTGAACCGCATCCTCGTTTTCGAGGCGGGCGGACAACTGGTCGAATATGTCGGCGGCTACAGCGACTGGGTGCGGCGCGGCCGCGAGCTGGCAGAGATGGAAGCGCCGGCGGAGGCGATGTCTTCGGAGGGTGCGGCACCGCGACCGGGCGCGACGCCCGCAGAGGCGCCGGGGGGTTCCGGGCGGCCGGCGCGCACGGCGCACAAACTGGGATACCGGGAGCAGCGCGAGCTCGATGCGCTGCCGGGACGGATCGATGCGCTGGAAGACGAAATCGCCGCGCTCGAGGCCAGGATGGCGGCGCCGGAGTTCTACGCGCAGCCCTGGGAACTGACCCAGCCGGTCATCGATGCCCTGGCCCGGAAGCAGGCCGAACATGACCGCCTGACGAACCAATGGCTGGCGCTCGAGGAGCGCCGCGCCGCCCTGGCCGCCGGCCGGGAGCGCTGACGGCGCTCAGTAATGCGGCGGCTTCTCGTCCGCCGCAGAGTGCTCCGGACCCTGCTCCATCGCGGCGCGCAGCTGTTCCGCCAGGCGCTCGACGCGTGCCGCCAGGGCATCCAGCGCCTGTTGCTGGCGATAGACGACGTCGCCGAGCTCCTGGTTGCCGCGCTCCAGGTAGGCGAGCTGGGATTCGAGGTCTTCGAGTCGCTTGCTGTCGTTCATTCCGTCATGTCCGGGGGATGCCGGTGGGTTGATGCGGTGCGCCGCCCGATCGTCAACGCGCGCCATGATCGGCCCTGATGCGATCGCGCACCAGTTCCAGCAGTTTACGCACGAGTTCCGGGCGGCGCGGATCGATGTGGCCGCCTTCGGTCCAGATCAGTTCCTTGGGTTGACGGGCGGCCGCATAGAGCTTCTCGACCTTGTGCTCGGGAAGTCGCTCATCGTCGCGCGCGCCGACGACGATCAGTTCACGCGGTGCGATGCGCGCAACCCACGATTCGGTATCGAAAGAACTGCCATGAGCCAGCAGGTGGGCGAGCCAAGCGGCCGCCGGACGCAGCCAGTCCTGCGGCACGCGATCCTCCAGGTTGTGCTCGATCCAGCCCCGATTGCCGGCCCCGCCGTGAATGATCCATACGCGGCGGAAGCGTTCGTCCAGCGCGCCCGCCACGGCGACGAAGGGCGCACCGAAACTCACCCCGACGAGCTCGGCGCGGTCCGTATCGGCCCACGGCTGGGTGGCGAGCCAGTCGAGCGCGACGGACACCGCGGGCGGCGTATCCAGGAGCGCCTGTTGTACCTCTCGCAAGCCGCGGAAAAAGCTGCCGATCGAGCGAATCTCGATATCCCCGTGATAGGGGTAGTCGAGGGCGACCATGACGAACGGACCGGGATGGCCGACGAGATCCACGGCATTGCGGCCGGTGCGGTGACCGCCGAGCAGCACGAGCACCGGCAGCGGCGCATCCTGGACGGTGGGCCGCAGGAGGCGCGCATCGACCCTCAAGCCAGTAGCGGTGCTGAGGTGCACCGCCTGGCTGGTGAACCCGCCCGGGTGGGAGACGATCGCTTCCGTTTCCGCCACCGGCACCGCGCCGCGGTGGGCGACGAAGGCGTCGTGCCGCAACCGGGTGTGGTCGGCGAGCCACCAGGCGCCCCACGCAAGCGTCGCCAGGAAAAGCCCCAGCATGAGCCATCCGATGAGTTTCATGGGCGGGATTATCGCATCGCCGCTCGTCGCGTGCGCGGCCGGATCCGCGTGACGGCGCGGATCACGGGACCTCAGATGATGCGCAGCGTGATCGCCTTCAGCACGGCTCGCGTCCGGTCTCGCGTGGCGAGCTTGTTGAGAATATCCGAGACGTAGTTCTTTATCGTGCCTTCTGCGAGGAACAGGGAGGCCGCGATCTCGCGGTTGGAGTAGCCGCCGGCCATCAGTCGCAACACGGCGATCTCCCGCGGCGTGAAAGTGTCGGTCGGGGGCGCCTCGTCGTGATAGGCGAAGCGCTCGCGAAGCGCCCCCGTGGTCACGGGCTGCAGGCAGCGCTCGCCTTGCGCCGCCCGCCGGATCGCCTCCGCGAGATCCTCCGGAGAGGCATCCTTCAGCATGAAGCCATGCGCCCCGGCCGCCGCCGCCTCCAGCACCAGGCCATCCTCGTCGAAGGTGGTCAGCAGCACCACCGGCGGCCCGCCGGCCGCATCCAGTTCGCGGCACAAGGCCAGGCCGTCCATGCCGGGCATACGGACATCTGAGACCACCACGTCGGCCGGCGTATCGCCGAGCGCGTCCAAGAGCGCTGCGCCGCTTGCCGCCTCGATGACCACCCGGATACCCTCGAGGTCGTTGATCACCGCTCGAAGGCCCTGCAGCACGAGGGCCTGGTCGTCGGCCAGCGCCACCCGGATGACGCTCATGCCGGCGCCTCCAGGGGCAGCCACGCGGTGAGCCGCAGGCCACCACGCGGGGACACCGAGAGGTCGAGACGGCCGCCAAGCAGCTCGAGCCGTTCGCGCATGCCCTCCAGGCCGTTACCGGGCGCGACGGGCCACCGGACCCTGCCATCGTCGTCCAGGATCAACTCTATACCGGCATCTTGCCGCTGCAGCCGGATCCAGGCCCTGGCGGCATTGGCATGGCGCGCCGCGTTGGTGAGGCCTTCCTGGGCCGCCCGCAACAAAGCCATCGCCTGCTCGGCCCGGGGCACGCGGGCGCCGGGCCCGATTTCGATCTCGACGCGGGGACGCGGCAGCGGCTCCGCCAGCCGGCGCAGTGCGGCCTCGAGGTCGAGGCCGTCCCCGATCCGCAACTGCCGGACCAGGGCGCGCAACTCGTCCAGCAGCTCATCCGCGAGGCGTGCGCTGACCTGCAGCTCCTCGCGCTCGCCCAGTGCCGGATCGCCCGACAAGCGACGCAGGTTGAGTTTCAGCGCGGTCAGCTTGTGGCCGGCCACATCGTGGAGTTCGCGCGACACGCGGAGCCGTTCCTGGTCGCGCGCCGTTTCATCGAGCACCAGGCGCGTGGCCAGCAGGCCGGCATTCACCACCCGCAGTTCCTCCGCCAGGTGGCCCGCACGGATCGCGTAACGCACCATCAGCACGGTGAAGGCCTGGAAGCCGAGCCACGCGACCCAGGCGCTGAATGCCGATCCCAGCGGCCAGTGCCAGTGCCAGGTCATGATGCCCAGCAGGCCGAGGTTGATCGTCGCCAGCAAGGCGAGCTCGACCGGCAGCGAGAAACGCAGGGTCATGGTCGCGGCGAGCAGGATCAGCAGGATCGCTGCGGTGCCGCTCGGCCCGAGCGCCAGCAGCACGGTGATCGCGACCAGTTGGCCCAGCAGGCCGAGGTCGCGAAGGGCGACGCGCCCGGGGCGTTCGCTGTACACGGTGAGCGTGAAGCAAGCCATGAAGGCGAGCAGCGCGATGCGCGCCGGCCACGCCAGTGCGGGGTCTCGGGATGCGAGTTGCGCGACGACTTGCACCCACACGGCCATCCAGGTGATGAGCGCCGCGATCAGCAGCGGCAAGCCGGTCGGCCCGGGCCGCGGCCGTGCAGCAACAAGCGACTCCTGCGGATGCTTCATGCGCAGCAGGTTGCTGCGAGGACGACACATGCGCAAGAGCCTGCGCGCATAAAGTGACTTTCGGCACCCCCGGCGAGTGACCAATGGCACCTGCGGAGAGCGGCCGGGAGCGGCACAGTGACGGCCGTCCACCGCGGAGAACACACATGAACCTCCATGCCGCTTCCATCGATCTGCATCTCGCCACCGGCGTGGTCGCACTGTCCTCGTTCTGGATCGCCGCCCTGGCACGCAAGGGCAGCCGGCCGCACATCTGGTCGGGTCGAATCTACCTGGGCGCCATGCTGGGCATCATCCTGACGGGCATCCCGCTGGTGGCCGGCTTCGCTGCAGCCGGCAAGCCGGTGGCGACGGCGTTCTTCGGCTTCCTGCTGGCGCTGGTGGGCTGGACCTGCTGGTGCGCCTGGCGGGCCATCCGGGATCGTCATCACCCCGAGCGCTACGCCGGCCCGGTGTACTGGCTCCTGACCTGGCTGGTGCTCGCAGGCGGGGCGGGGATCGTCGTGCTCGGTGTCGTGCGGGGTGCTGCGTTGCTCATGGTATTCGGTGCCGTCGGTGTGCTGGCCGGCCTCGATGCACTGCGGATCCGCCGGCGGATCCGCGACGATCGCCGGTGGTGGCTGAAAGCGCACCTCGGCGCGATGATCGGCAACGGCGTGGCCACGCACATTGCCTTCATGTCGATCGGGCTGCGCAGCGTGTTGCCCGAAGCGGACGGCCGGCTGCTGAATTACCTGGCGTGGTTCGGTCCCCTTGCCGTCGCGCTGGCCGCGAGCTGGTGGCTGAATCGCCGCTATCTCCGGCTCGGCCGATAGCGCGACGGGACTCGATTTCCTCCCCGTCGCGCGGGACGTTATGCTTGGCGGCGAACGCGATACGCGCCACGGGATGCCGAACATGAGACGCCTCGCCACGCCGTTGCCGGCCATCCTGCTGTTGGTCTTCGCCGTGGGCCTGTCCGGCTGCGGCCAGTCGGAAGCGACGCGGTATGCCGGCACCTGGGAGCTGGATACGGCCATCGTCAAGGCCGCCATCGAGGCGGAGATCGCGAGCATCGAAGACGACGAGGAACGCCAGGCCATGGAAGCCGGCATGGCGCTGATGGGTTCGCGCATGCTCGAGGCGCTGCGCATCACGCTGGTGCTCAATGACGACGGGACGGCCGTGAGCACCACCAGCATGATGGGCGAGAGTGAAACGGTGAACGGCACCTGGTCCGCCGCCGACGACATCCTGACGATCGAGATGACGGGGGACGGTGAGTCCCAGTCCATCAGGGGACGGGTCGAGGACGACCTGCTCGAACTGTTGCCGGCCGAAGACGAGGAACTGCCTTTCCCCATGGTGTTGCGCAAGCAGCCCGGCTAGGGTCGGCGTAACGGGTCTCAGGCCCAGGGGGCACTTCGTGACACGCATACTTGCGCTCGATTTCGAGACCGCCAGCCACGCCCGCGACAGCGCCTGTGCGCTCGGGCTGGCCTTGATCGAGGACGGGCGCATCGTCGCCGAGGACGCCTTCCTGATCCGGCCTCCGGAGCCGGAATTCGTGTTCACCCATATCCACGGCCTGTGCTGGAACGACGTCGCGGGTTCGCCGCTGTTCGACCAGGCCTGGCCGCGGCTGGAGCCCTGGTTGCATGAGGTGGACTGGCTCGCAGCGCACAATGCACCTTTCGATCGCGGCGTGCTCGATGCGTGCTGCCGGACGTACCGGCTGGCCTCCGTCGATACGCCCTTCTTGTGCACGGTGCAGGTCGCGCGCCAGGTCTGGGGCATCTACCCGACGAAGCTGCCGCTGGTCTGCCGGGCGCTCGATATTCCGCTCCGGCATCATGATGCGGCATCCGACGCGTCGGCCTGCGCACGCATCCTGGTGCGCGCGCTGGAGTCCGGCTGGTGCCCGCCGACACGGTAAATCGTCGAGTTGATTGAATCTTGACGCCCTCCCACGGTCGAAAAATGTGATGTGTAACAGGTAGCGGGCGGCGCTCGTGGGGAGAATGGTGCAATGAAGACGATTGCAGAACCCGGTCTTCGGCGATTCGCCTGGCGGCGGGGCGTGGCCTCGCTGGCCGTCTTCACGCTGCTCGCAGCGTGTGGCGGCGGTGGTGGCGGCGGCGGCGGAGAGGCCGACTCGATCGGATCAGTCCAGCGGATGGTGGCGGATGTCGCCGGCGACAGCACCGGAACCGTCGGCGAGCCGCTGGGCGTCGTGCCCGGCATCCGGGTCGTCGACGGCAGCGGCGCCGGGATCGGCGGCGTGACGGTCAGTTTCCGCGTCGAGCCGGGCGGTTCGGTCTCGCCGGCCACGGCCGTCACCGGCGCCGACGGCCGGGCCCGGCCGTCGGCATGGACACTCGGCGGTGCGGCGGGCACGCAGGTGCTCGTGGCGACAGCCACCGGCGGCGGCGAGCAACGTTTCAGTGTCGCCGCGATGCCGGGTCCGCCGAATCGACTCGAGGCGGTCAGCAGCCTGGCCCAGTCGGGAGAGCAGGGCGGCGCGGTTGCCCAGCCGCCCGCGGTGCGCGTGCTGGATGCCTTCGGCAACCCGATCCCCGGCGAAACATTGTCGTTCGTGGTGGAGCAGGGCGGCGGATCGATCTCGGGAAGTCCTGCGTTGACCAGTGCCGCCGGGGTGGCCACGTTACAGGCCTGGACGCTCGGGTCCGATCCCGGCAGCAACGTCGTGCGCGCCGTGTATCCGGGCCTCCCCGACGTCGTCTTCACGGCAGAGGCGCTCGAGGCGCTCGCTCTTTCGATCGAATCGGTGCAGATCAACCAGGGAACCCAGAGCCCCAGCGGCGATGTGGATCTCGTGGCGGGGCGCCCGGGCCTTCTACGCGTCATGCTGAAAGCGAACCGCAGCAACACTGCGCGTCCGGAGGTGCGCGTCCGGCTGTTCCAGGACGGCGCGCCGCTGTGGACGGAGATCATTCCAGCGCCGCTGAGCGGCGTGCCGACCGATCCCGACCTGTCGTCGGTGGTGCAGACCTGGAACCTCGCGCTCACCGGGGACGAGATCCGCCCCGGAATGAGCCTCGAGGTGGTGGCGGATCCCCAGGAGCTGGTCACGGTCAGTTCGCGGGACTCGATGCGTTTCCCGGTCGGCAGCGGCGCAGCCCCGGTCCAGGTGAGAACGCTCGCGCCGCTGCGGATATTGTTCATCCCGATCGAGGCGACGGCCCACGGCCGGACAGGCGGCATCTTTCCGGAAAACGTCGAGAATTTCCTGGCCTCGACACGTCGCTGGTTGCCCACGGCCGAGATCCAGGCGGAGTTGCGCGGGACGAATTTCGTCACCGATGCGGACCTCACCGACCAGGACGCCATCGGCCAGCTGCTGTCCGACCTGCAGGCGGCGCGAAGCCTGGAGTCGGCCGGTGATCGCTATTATCACGGCATCATCCCGCGCGTCAGCGGCTTGCCTATTTCGGGCATTGCTTTCCGTCCATCATTCCCATCCAGCTCCTTTCGCAGCGCCCTGAGTTTCGACCACCTCCCGGGCGCGGCCGAGACGGTGGCCCACGAACTGGGGCATAACCTGGGCCGGATGCATGCTCCCTGCGGCGACCCGGATTCCCCGGACCCGAATTTTCCCTATCCCGGAGGCGCCACGGTCATGCCCGGCTACGACGTCACGGACAGGCTTCTGCGCAGCGCGTCCGACTTCAGCGATTACATGGGCTACTGCCGGCCCCGCTGGACGAGCGACTACACCTACCAGGGCATTCTCGACTGGCGCCGCAACGATCCGCTGGCGGTCGCCGGGGACGAAGGGGCGGCGGTGGATGCCGACGCCCTCCCTCGCCCGGGTCTGCTGCTGTGGGGGCGCACCGGCGCGAACGGAGTGGAGCTCAATCCGGCGTTCCGCCTGGAAGCCGCGCCGGTGTTGCCGGACGAAGACGGCCCGAATCGGTTGCGGGGCCTCGCGGCAGACGGGCGCGTCGTGTTCGACCTGTCATTCGCCGGCGTGACCGTCCCGCATGCCGCGGATCCTGCGGCGCGACATTTCTCCTACTTCGTCCCGCTGGCGGAGGCCGACTTTGCGGCCCTGCATACGATCGAGCTGGCCGGTCCGCAGGGGCGCGCCAGCCATGTCCTGGAAGCGGCCGCAGGCTCCGGTCCCGCGCCCGCGAAGGCCAGCGAGGCGATGCAGGCGGTGCGGCAGGATGCATTGCCCGGCGGCGGCCTGCGCGTGCGCTGGGACAGGGCGCGAAGCCCCGTGGCGATGCTGCGCGACCGTCGCTCGGGCCACATCATGGCGATCGGCCGCAGCGGCGACCTGAGCCTGTCGGCCGAGGCTGTCGCCGGGACCGAACCGGAGCTCCTGTTTTCCGATGGCGTGCAGACGATGCGTGCGACGCCGCAGTGGCAGGAGAAGTGATCCCGGCGGCACGTTGTCGGCCCGGCTTCAAACGCAGCCCGTGGGCGGCGCTCCTCCTGGCCAGCGGGATCGGGCTCGCCGCCTGCAACGCGCCGCCGCACGGCGAGCATGCGGCCGGAACCATGAGTGACGACGCCTGGTCGCTCGAGCGTCGCCTCGGGGACGAGCGCGTGATGTTGAGCGGCCGGATCGATACGGAGGCCTTCGGGCTCGACCCGGTGGTGGTCACCGCCGGTCCGAGCGACCCCGATCCTTCTGCGCTCGAATCCGCAGCACCCTACCGCTTGCGCGGTTTCGATGACGCCGGTGCAGAGCTGTTCGCCATGCGCTTCGGCGCCGCGGCGCTGGTCGCCGTTTCCCCGGGTCCGGCGCGCCGGTTCATGTTCGTCGCGGAGGTCCCGGGGGGCGCCGCGCAGCTCGCCCGGGTCGAACTGACTGCAGCGGACGGTCGCCAATGGGCGCGCGAGGCCCGCCTCTCACGCGCCGGACTCGAGGCTGCGCTGGAGCGCGGTGAGGGCCTGTCGGTGGAGGGACGCCCGGGCGATGCGGTCGGAATCCGCTGGGATCCGGGGCGTTTCGTCCTGCTGCATGTGCATGACGCGAAGACCGGCCTGGCGCTGGGTGCCGGGCGCGCAGGGGAACTGGTGGTCTCGACGGAGGCGATGGCGCTCGATATCGCGGTCTCGGACGGGGTGCGCAGCGGCGCTGTACGCATGCGCGCTCGATAGTTTGCGCCCAGGTGTCTTAAACTTTCGGGGTCTCCCCTGATTCCGGAACCCGAACCATGCTGAACCTGGTGCGTATCGCGCTCCCGTCGTTGTGGATGATCCTGTTGCCCGTCGCGGCGCCGGCCGCCGAGACACCCTATCCGGCGCCAGGGCCTTCACCGCTCGAGGGCATTTCATACGGCGAGTCGCTGTACCCGGACGGCGCCGACCACGATCCGTCCGTGCCTGCGCCGGACGCGTTCACGGCTGCCGAGAACGGTCGGCGCGCCGCGACCTCCGAGCAGATCGTCGCCTATGCGCGGGCGGTGGCCGAGGCCTCGCCACGCGTGGAGCTGACCGAATACGCGCGCAGCTACGGCGGGCGGCCGCTGGTCTACCTGGTCATATCCAGCCCGGAGAACCTGGCGCGCAGCTCAAGCATCAAGGAAGGCATGGCGGCCCTCGCCGATCCGCGCGGACTCGGCGCGGCGCGGCGTGACGAATTGCTGGACACCCTGCCGGGCGTCGCCTGGCTGGGCTACTCGATCCATGGCAACGAGACCTCCGGCTCGGATGCCGCGCTCACCGTGATCCATCATCTCGCCGCCGACCGCTCGGACACGACGCGCCGCCTGCTCGATGAGCTCGTGGTCATCATCGACCCGAACAAGAACCCGGACGGCCGGGAGCGCTTCGTGAAGAGCATGGCGGAGACCCGCGGCGTGCAGCCGAACGTGGACGACCAGTCCACGCTGCACACGGGATACTGGCCCTACGGTCGCGGCAATCATTACCTGTTCGATCTCAACCGCGACTGGATCTATGCGCGCCACCCGGAAACCCGCGGGCGCATTGCCGCGTTCCTGGAATGGCGGCCCTTGCTGTACATAGACGCGCACGAGATGGGCGCACAGGACACCTACCTGTTCTCGCCGTCCCGCGAGCCGCACAACCCCAACCATCCGCCTTACCGCCAGGTCATCGGCCAGGTCTTTGCGACCGACCAGGCGCGCGCCTTCGACCGCTTCGGGTACCCGTATTATTCCGGCGAGTGGCACGAAGACTGGTATCCGGGCTACAGCGACGCCTGGGCCGGATTGCGCGGCGCGCACGGCATTCTCTACGAGCAGGCGCGCATCGCGGAGGACGGGGTGCAGCGTCATGCCGGCCTGTTGAGTTATCGCCAGTCGGTCCACCACCAGGTCATCTCCTCGTTCGCGAACCTCGAGACGCTGCGCCGCGAGCGGCGCAACATGCTGGAGACCTTCGTCACGGATCGCGCCAACGTGGCCTCCGCCCGCGGGCCCTATGCCGACCGCAGTTTCGTCGTCCTGCCAACCGATAACGCGGGGCGGCTCAACGACCTGCTGGACCTGGTCCGGATCCAGGGCTTCGAAGTGCACCGCCTGACCCGCGCGCTGCGCGTCGGCGTCGCCACCGACCAGTTCGGCCGGCAACTTCGCAACCATGAACTGCCTGCAGGCAGCATCGTGCTGCGCAACCGGCAGCCCGAGGGCCGGGTGCTCGCCGCGATGTTCGAATTCGATCCCCGCATGTCCGCACAGGCATTGGCCACGGAACGCGAGCAGGTGCTCAAGCGCGGGCGCAGCACGATCTACGACACGACCGCCTGGAACGTCTCGATGATGTTCGGCCTCGACGCCCTGACCGTGCCGCAGCACCTGGAGGCCGGCCTGGAGGCGATCCAGTGGCCTGGCGCCGAGACGGCCGCGACGCCTCCGGCGACCAGCGAACCGGCCATGATCGGGCTGGCGGTCTCCGGTGCCGATGACCGGGCGCTGGCGTTCGCGGCCCGCATGATGGAGCGGGGTCACGCGGTGCGGGCCAACCGGGAACCCTCCCAACTCGGCGACCATGCGCTGCCGATCGGCTCCATCGCCCTGACGCGCGACGACAATCGCGACGGCGACGGCTGGCGCGAGGACGCCCGCGAGGTGGCTGCGCAACTCGGGATCCGCCTGCACGTGATTACACACGGTCGCGCGCCTGGCGACCTCGCGGATCTCGGCGGGCAGCAATGGCGCCTCCTGGCCAGGCCGCAGATCGCCCTGCTGTCGCGCGGCCAGACCAACATGCTGGATTTCGGCGCCGCCTGGTACCTGCTCGATCATCGCATCGGCATTCGCCACAGCCACCTCGACGAGGAGCGCGCCGGCAGTTTCGACCTCAGGCGTTACAACGTGATCTACCTGCCCGAACGGCTTGGACGGGCGCCGCTGCCCGACGCGCTCGTGACGGCGTTGACTGACTGGGTGCGCGCCGGCGGCACTCTTGTGGCGGTGGGCCATTCCGCGCGGGAACTGGCGGATGCCGACTCGACCTGGGTGGCGACGAGCCTGCTTTCCGACGTGATCGACGGCGACGTCGCTTCCTACCAGGACGCGATTCACCGGGAATGGCTGGCCGGCCGGCCCCTGCCGGATGATGAACTGGCCTGGGGCCGCGAGGCGACACCGGGCGACAGTCCGCCGTGGGGCGCCGATGACGGGCTTGCCGAGCCCGAGGCGCGAGCGCGGCTCGACGCGTGGCAAGCCATGCTGATGCCCTCGGGCGCGCTCGTCGGCACCCGCGTGGACACGGGACACTGGTTGACGGCCGGAGTCGGGCCCGTCCTGCCCGTGCTGTATTCCGACTCGCCGATACTGATGTCCACCCCCCCGATCGAGGCGCCCATGCGCATCGGGGTCTACCGGCCGGCGGACACCGACGCCGCCACCCTGAACTGGGCCCCGGTGCCCGAAGGCCAGGCATTGCAGGTGCGCATGTCGGGCTTGTTATGGCCCGAAGCACGCGACCGGATCGCGTCGTCGGCCTGGGTGACCCGCGAGTCGATCGGTCGCGGGCAGGTGATCCTGTTCGCCAGCGCCCCGGCCTTCCGTGCGGCCCAGCTCGGCGCGATGCGCGTGCTGGAGAACGCCCTGGTCCTCGGGCCCGGGATGGGCGCAAGCCGGCCGGTGCCATTGCCCTAGCACCATGTCCGAGCTCGCCGCCATCCTCGTCGGCAGTGCGTTGGGCGGCGTCGCGCGGATGTGGTTCGGCGCATGCGTGGCGCGCCGCTTCGGCACCGCCTTCCCGTGGCACACGCTCGCGGTCAACATGAGCGGCGCGTTGGCGATCGGCGTGCTGGCGGGCGTCCTGTCGAGCGGGCTGGCGGGCGGAGTGTCGGGCGGACTGGCCGGCGGACTGGCCGGTGGCAGTCCCGGCACGGCCTGGTGGCTGCTCGGCATCGGGGTGCTCGGCAGCTACACCACGGTCTCGTCCTTCAGCCTGGAGAGCCTGGCTTTGGCACATGCAGGCCGCTGGCGGGCCGTCGCCGCAAATATCGGGTTGTCGCTTGGGTTGTGCCTGCCGGCGGTCGCCGCGGGCGTCTCGGTCGGCGCATGGCTGTCGGGATCAGGGTGGTGAGCGATACGCCTGTCATGCAAGCGGCATCCAGGCGCGATCGATGGCCGGGTTATTTGGCGGTCGCGGTGGGCAGCGGACTCGGCGGCACGTTGCGCTGGAGCCTGTCCGGCCTCCTGGCGGACCAGGGCGGCGACATGCCCTGGGCCACCGTGATCGTAAACCTCAGCGGTTCCTTCCTGGTCGGCGCCTATGCCTCGCTCGTCTCGCCGGGTGGCCCGTGGGCGCACAGCGTGCCCACCCGGTTGTTCTTCATGACGGGCTTCTGCGGCGGCTTCACGACCTTCTCGATGTTCGGTCTCGAGACCCTGGGGGCTCTCCAGGTATCGGGCTGGCGATGGGCCGGAGCCTATGCGCTCGGCTCCGCGCTCGCGTGGCTGGGCGCGGCCTGGGCCGGTTTCGCCCTGGCACGACGGGCGTATCAGGGCAGGTGAGGTGCGGCCAGGTAGGTTGCGCTGCGCATTTCTTCGAGCCGGCTGATGGTGCGCTGGAACTCGAACGTGAGCCGTGAGCCGGTGTACAGCACGGCCGGCGGCACCGCGGCCGACAGTATGAGCTTCACCTTGCGCTCGTAGAACTCGTCCACGAGCGCGATGAAGCGGCGCGCCTCGTTGTCGTTGTCGGGGCCGAACTGCGGCACGCCGGACACCAGCACGGTGTGGAAGCTGCGTGCGATCTCGATGTAGTCGGCCTGGCTGCGCGGCCCGCCGCACAGTGGGACGAAATCGAACCACGCCACGCCATCCGCGCGGCAGCGCACGGGGATCGTGCGCCCCAGCACGCGCAGGTCGCCGTGGTTGCGCGTATCCTCGGGCGCGGCGTCCGCGAAGAATTTTTCCAGCCCGCGCTCCGCGGCGTCGCCGAGGGGGACGCGGTAGATCTCGGCGCGCTCGAGGAGCCGGAAGCGGTAATCCGTATCCCCGCCGATGGGGAAGACTTCGGTGTGGCGCTCGAGTTGTTCGATGGCGGGCAGGAAGCGGGCGCGTTGCAGTCCGTCCCTGTAGAGGTCCTCGGGCGCCACGTTCGAGGTGGCCACGAGGGTCACGCCGCGCGCGAACAGCTTCTCGAACAGCAGGCCGAGAATCATGGCGTCGGCGATGTCGGAAACGAAGAATTCGTCGAAGCAGATCACCCGGGCGCGCCCCGCGAGCTGGTCGGCCACCTTCTCCAGCGGATCGGCATGATCGGCATGCGCCCTGAGCTCTGCGTGCACATCGGCCATGAAGCGGTGGAAATGCCGCCGGATCTTCTCGCGAAACGGCAGGCACTTGTAGAAGAGATCCACGAGCCAGGTCTTGCCGCGCCCGGTCCCGCCCCACAGGTAAAGCCCGCGCACGGGCGCGACGGGCCGGGTTCTGCGAAACAGGCGCTTCTTGCGTGGCGGCGCCGTCACGAGCGCGTGGTGCAACGCGTCCAGGCGTTCCACCGCGGCGGCCTGGTGAGGATCCGCCACCCAGCCGAGCCGTGCGATCTCGGCCTCGTAACGCGCCAGCGGGGTCACCGGGAGGCGGGCGCTGTCGGCGGCGTCCATCAGTCGCCTGCGAGTTCCGGCCGGTCGCGAAATTCCTCGAGCGCCTCGGGATTCGCCAGCGCGGCCGTGTTCCTGACAGCCCGGCCGTGCACGACGTCGCGGACCGCGAGTTCCACGATCTTGCCGCTGCGCGTGCGGGGAATGTCGCCGACCTGGAGAATTTTCGCCGGCACGTGCCGCGGTGTGGCGTTGGCCCTGATCCGCCGGCGAATCCGCTGTCGCAGGTCATCGTCCAGCACCAGCTCGTCACGCAGGCGGACGAACAGGACGATGCGCTGGTCGTCTCCCCAGTCCTGGCCGATCGCCAGCGATTCGACGATCTCCTCAAAGTCCTCCACCTGGCGATAGATCTCCGCGGTGCCGATGCGCACGCCCCCGGGGTTCAGCACGGCGTCGCTGCGCCCGTAGATCACGAGCCCGCCATGCGGCGTCAGGCGCGCCCAGTCGCCGTGGTGCCAGGTGTTCTCGAAGCGCTCGAAGTAGGCGGCACGGTAGCGGCTGCCGTCCGGATCGTTCCAGAAGCCGACCGGCATCGACGGAAAGGGCCGCGTGCAGACCAGTTCGCCGGGTTCATCGACGAGCGGCCGGCCCGCCTCGTCGACCACCGCCACCGCCATCCCGAGGCCGCGGCATTGCAGTTCGCCCCGGTACACGGGCAGCACCGGGCTGCCCAGCGCGAAGCAGGACACAATGTCGGTGCCGCCGGAGATGGAGGCCAGTTGCTGGTCGGCCTTGACGTGGCGATAGACGAAATCGAATGAGGCCGGCATCAGGGGGGAGCCGGTGGAAAGGATCGCGCGCAATGGCGCCAGCCGGTGGTGCCGCGCAGGCTCGTAGCCGGCCTTTTCGACGGCGGCGAGATACTTGGCGCTCGTACCGAAGACGGTGACGCCTTCCTCCTCGGCCATTTTCCAGAGGGCTTCCGGGCCGGGATGGAATGGGTTGCCGTCGTACAACACGAGGGTGGCGCCGCTGGCCAGCCCCGAGACCAGCCAGTTCCACATCATCCAGCCGCAGGTCGTGAAGTAGAACAGCACGTCGTCCCGGCCGATGTCGGTGTGCAGGCGGTGCTCCTTGAGGTGCTGGAGCAGGGTGCCGCCCGCGCCGTGCACGATGCACTTGGGGGCGCCGGTGGTGCCGGACGAGTACAGGATATAAAGCGGATGATCGAAGGGCAGCTGGGCGAATTCCAGGCGCCCGGTCGGAGACAGGAAATCAGCCCAGGCCGCGGCTCGCGGCAGCGCCGAGGTGTCGGGCCGGGCTTCCAGGAAGGGCACCACCACCACGTGCGCGATGTCCTCGATCCTTTCGAGCACGCTGCGGATCCGCGCCAGGGAGTCGATGGCCTTGCCGTTGTAGCGATAACCGTCGGCGGTGAACAGGATCTTGGGACGGATCTGGCCGAAGCGGTCGATGACCCCCTGGACGCCGAAGTCGGGCGAGCAGGACGACCACACGGCGCCGAGGCTCGTCGTCGCGAGCATGGCGATCACCGCCTCCGGGCAGTTCGGCAGGAAGCCCGCGACGCGATCCCCGGGGCCGACGCCGCGTTGCCGCAGGGCATCGCTGAGCCGGGCCACCTGCACGTGGAGCTCCGCGTAAGTGCAGGTGCGCCGCTGCCCGTCCTCGCCGCGCCATACGAGCGCCGGCCGGTCATCGTCGAAGCGCAGCAGGTTCTCCGCGAAATTGAGACGGGCCCCAGTGAACCAGCGGGCCCCCGGCATCGCGTCCGGGTTTTCGAGCGCCACGTCCCAATGGCGCGACGACCTCACTGCGCAGAACTTCCACACCGCGGGCCAGAAGTGTTCCGGGTGGTCGACACTCCACTGCCACAGCGCATCCCAGTTCTCGAGGGACGGGGCGAGCACGCCGCTCACGGACCTGATGAAACGCGTCACCTGGGCGCCTTCGATGCGCGCCGCGGAGGGTTGCCAGAGGGGCGCGTCGGTCATCGGAGGAGTCCGTGGTACATGAAAAGCACTCGCTCGGGTGACGGCTCAGGAACCGTCCAGCGCCTTCTCCAGGGCGGGCAGCAGCTGGAACAGGTCGCCGACCAGGCCGAAGTCCGCCGCCTCGAAGATCGGCGCGTCGCCGTCCTTGTTGATGGCGACAATGCAGCCGACGTCCTTGATGCCCGTCATGTGCTGGATGGCGCCGGAGATCCCCACGGCGATATACAGGTCGGGCGCGATGATCTTCCCGGTCTGGCCCACCTGCATGTCGTTCGGCACGTAGCCGGCGTCCACGGCGGCGCGGCTCGCGCCCACCGCGGCGCCCAGCTTGTCGGCGAGGCGATAGATGATTTCGAAGTTCTCCTTGCTGCCCACGCCGCGGCCGCCCGCGACCACGCGCGTCGCGCTCTGCAGGTCCGGCCGGTCGCCGCCGCCGGCCGCGGACAGCCCGATGTAGCGGGTGTGCGTGGGCAGTTCGGCACTCGTCGAGGCCGAGACGATCGGTGCATCCCCGCCGGCGTCGACGGCGCTGAACGACGCGATGCGCACCGTGGCGAGGACCGGGATGCCCTCGGGCACCTTGACGGTCGTGATGACGTTGCCGGCATAGATCGGCCGCTTGAAGGTGCGTGCGTCGATGATTTCCATCAGGTCGGACACCTGCGGGACGCCGAGCAGGGCCGCGACCCGGGGCAACAGGTCCTTGCCGAAAGTCGTCGAGGGGGCGAGCACGTAGTCGTACCCGCCTTCATGTTCGCGGGCGAGCGCCGCCACCTGCGGCGCAAGCACGGCGGCCAGCGGGCCTTCGTTGGCCGGGTCGCTGATCGACAGCACCCGCGAGACCCCGTCGAGTTTCGCGGCGGCCGCGCAGGCCGCATCTTCGTCCGGCGCATGGAACACGGCGACATGGACCGTGCCGAGCTGTCGCGCGCAGGCCACCGAGCGCGCGATGCCCGTGTTGAGGTTCTTGCCGTCGTGGTCGGCGATCAGCAATACAGTGCTCATGACAGGAGCCCCTTGTCCTTGAGGGCGGCGACCAGCGCCTCGACGGAATCGACCTTGACGCCGCCCTGGCGCCGTGGCGGCGGTTCGTAACGCCCCGTTTCCAGCTGCGGCGGCAACTCCACGCCCAGCTCGGCGAAGGGCCGGATGTCGAGTGGTTTGCGCTTGGCTTTCATGATGTCCGGCATCTTCACGAAGCGCGGTTCGTTGAGACGCAGGTCCACGGTGATCACGGCGGGCAGGTCCACTTCGATGGTCTCCAGCCCGGCGTCGACTTCACGCGTCGCCTTCGCGCTCCCGTCGTCGAACTCCAGCGCGGACACGAAGGTCGCCTGCGGCCGGTCCCAGAGCGCCGCCAGCATCTGCCCCACCTGGTTGGCGTCGTCGTCGATGGCCTGCTTGCCGAGCAGCACGAGCCCCGGGTCTTCTTCCTTGACCACGGCGAGCAGCGCGCGAGCGGCCGTCAGCGGCTGGATCTCTTCGTCCGACGTCAACAGGAGGGCGCGGTCGGCGCCCATCGCCAGCGCGGTGCGCAGTTGCTGCTGGGCGGCCTCCGGGCCGATCGACACCACCACCACCTCGGTGGCGGCGCCGCGTTCCTTCATGCGCAGGGCTTCCTCGAGCGCGATCTCGTCGAAGGGGTTGATGCTCATCTTCACGCCGTCCTTGACGACGCCCGTGCCTTCGCGATTCACCTGCACGCGCACGTTGTAGTCGATGACGCGCTTGATGCCGACCAGGATTTTCATTTCAGTTCCTTGTCACAATGTCTGGTAATTCGGCCCGCTGCCGCCCTCGGGCGTCACCCAGTCGATGATCTGGTAGGGGTCCTTGATGTCGCAGGCCTTGCAGTGGACGCAGTTCGAGGCGTTGATCTGCAGCCGGCGTCCCCCTTCGCCGTCGTCCACCATCTCGTAGACGCCGACCGGGCAGAAGCGCGTGCAGGGATTGCCGTAGTCCTCCGCGCAGCGCGTGGCGCAGATCGACGTGTCGGCGACGCGCAGGTGCACCGGCTGGGATTCCTCGTGCGCCGTGTTGGCGAAATACACGCTGGCCAGCCGGTCGCGCGGCGGCAGGGTGCGTTCGGCCTGCCAGTCGGCCGCCATCGCCGCCTGCTCGCCGTGCGCTTTCGCCTGGGCGCGCGTCTCGAGGCTGTCCCAGTCCGCGTGGGTGCGCAACGTCCAGGGGCTGCGTCCGCCGAGCACGGTCTCCAGCGCGGCGTTGGCCATGCCGAGCCACAGCCCCCGGTAAAAACCGGGTCGTATGTTGCGTACCTTGTGCAGTTCCCGGCCGCCTGCGGAGGCGCGGAAGGCGGTATCGAAGCCGGCCGGCGAACCGCTGTCCGCCAGGTGGTCCGCAGCCAGCATGGCCGAGCGCAGTGCCTGGTGCACGCCCTTGATCTTGGGGACATTGAGCGTTCCTGCGGCATCGCCGATCAAGAGGGCGCCCGGCATGTCCATGCGTGGCAGCGCCTGGAGGCCGCCCTCGATGATCGTGCGAGCCCCGGAAGAGACGATTTCGCCGCCTTCGAGCAGCGCCGCGATCTCCGGGTGATGCTTGAACTGCTGGAAGGCCTCGAAAGGCGAGAAACGCGGGTCCGCGTAATCGAGCCCGACCACGTAGCCGATGTACAGCCGGTCCTCGTCGAGGTGATAGAGAAAGCTGCCGCCGTAAGTGTGATTGTCCATCGGCCAGCCAACGGTGTGCTGGATCAGGCCGGGGGTCGTGCGTCCGGCGGGGAGTTGCCACAACTCCTTGAAACCGAGGCCGTAGGTCTGTGGCATCGCGTCCCGGTCCAGGCCGAAGCGCGCGATCATCTGCTTCGCCAGGCTGCCGCGGCAACCTTCCGCGAGGATCGTCGTGCCGGCATGGATATCCACGCCCGGGGCGAAGTTGGCGCCCGGGTGGCCGTCGGGCGTGCCGTCGGCTTCCACCCCCATGTCACCGCAACGCACCCCGATGACGCGCGCCTCGGCGCCTTCGCCCTCGACGAGGACGTGGCGTCCCGGGAACCCCGGAAACACCTCCACGCCCAGCGACTCGGCATGCGCGGCCAGCTGCTTGCAGAGCTCCCCAAGGGAGACGATGAAATTGCCGGCGTTGTGCATCTGCGGGGGCGTCGGCAGGCGGAAGGAGCGTTTCCGCGTGAGCAGGCGGAACTCGTCCCGCCCGGCCGGGACGCAGATCGCCGGCGGGGTGTCGCGCCACGACGGCATCAGCTCGTCGAGCGGCTGCGGCTCCATGACGCAGCCCGAGAGAATGTGCGCACCGATCTCCGAGCCTTTCTCGAGCAGGCAGATGCTGGCGTCGGGGAGGCGCTGCTTGAGACGGATGGCGCAGCCGAGCCCGGCCGGCCCGCCGCCGACGATGGCGAAGTCATATTCCATGACGTCGCGCTCCGTCTCGTTGCCTTGCTCGCTCATGGGCGTACTGCTCGTGATTCCGGGCCAGCGCTCAATTTTACCTTAGCCATGCTGCTATTTGGGCTGCATGCGGATTGCGCCGTCCAGTCGGATCGTCTCGGCGTTGAGCATGGTGTTGGTGCAGATGCAGGCCACCAGGTCGGCGAATTCTTCAGGCCGGCCGAGTCGTGACGGGAACGGCACCTGCGCCGCGAGGGATGCCTGGATGTGCTCCGGCATGCTTTCCATCATCGGCGTCAGGAAGATGCCCGGCGCGATCGTGTTGACGCGGATGCCGAGGCGGGCGAACTCGCGTGCCAGCGGCAGCGCCATCCCCGCCACGCCCGCCTTGGACGCCGAATAGGCCGCCTGGCCGACCTGGCCCTCGAAGGCCGCGACCGAAGCGGTGTTCACGATGAGACCGCGCTCGCCCGCCTCGTTGGGTTCGTTGTGCTGCATCCGGGCGGCGGCGGCCTTGGCGAGCTGGAACGTGCCGACGAGGTTCACCATGATCACCTTGGCGAAATACTCGCCGGCCATCGGGCCTTCACGGCCGAGCACCCGGCCGGCGCCGAGAATCCCGGCGCAGCTGACGGCGAGATTGATCCCGCCGAAGGCCTCGGCCGCGCCGTCCACGCTGGCGATGACGTCGGCGTCATTGCTGACGTCCGTCCTGAAGAAGCGCGCGGCTGCGCCGAGTTTCTCGGCCGCTTCACGGCCCTGCGCCTCGTTCACGTCGAGAATCGCGACCCGGCCGCCATCCGCGACGATCCGCCGCGCCACCGCATGACCGAGACCGGAAGCGCCGCCCGAGACGACGGCTTTCAAGCTGCTGAGTTCCATTCGTACATTTCCTCTGTTCCACGGGAGTATGGGTCGTTCCACGGCGGCGCGCGCCGCGGAAGCTCAGGATCGACAGTCGGGCAGGCGGCCGAGCCGGCTGCCGGGCTCGCGGCCGAGTTCGCCGCAGATGTACCGGCCGGCGCCGACCAGCGCCGGCAGGTCGATGCCGGTCTCGATGTCGAGGCCCTGCAGCATGTAGACGAGATCTTCGGTGGCCACGTTGCCGGAGGCGCCCTGCGCATAAGGGCAGCCGCCAAGGCCCGCGACCGAGGCGTCCACCACGCCCACGCCCGCCTCGAGGCAGGCGTAGATATTGGCCAGGGCCTGGCCGCGGGTGTCGTGGAAATGCACCGCGAGGCGTTCCATGCCGCAGGCCGCGGCCACCGATTCGAGCAGTCGTCGGGCCGCCAGCGGCGTGCCGACGCCGATGGTGTCACCGAGCGAGACTTCGTAACAGCCGAGTGCCAGCAACGCACGGGCGACCTCGACGACGCGTTCCCCGGCGATCTTGCCCTCGTAGGGGCATCCGAGCACGCAGGAAACGTAGCCGCGCACGCGCAGCCCCCGGGCCCGCGCCGGCCCGGCGACGGCTTCGATGCGCGCCAGGCTCTCGTCGATCGAGGCATTGATATTCTTCCGGTTGAAGGTCTCCGACGCAGCCGTGAACACGGCGATTTCCTCGACGCCGGCGGCCAGGGCGCGCTCCAGGCCTTTCAGGTTCGGCACGAGGGCGGGGTAGCTGACGCCGGGCCGCCGTCGCAGGCCCGCGAAGACCTCCTCGGCATCCGCAAGCTGGGGAATCCAGCCCGGGCTGACGAAGCTGGTGGCCTCGACGGCGGGCAGGCCGCTGGCCGCAAGCCGCTCGATGAACTCGATCTTGACGGCCGCAGGAACGACCCCGGGCTCGTTCTGCAGCCCGTCGCGCGGCCCGACCTCGACCACCCGGACGCGTGCGGGGAACGTCATGTCACTCGGTCTCGTCCGGCCGGATGTCCACCAGCGTGGCGTCGGCCTCGACGCTGTCCCCGACCGCGCACAGCACGCGTTCCACCACGCCCGCCACCGGCGCCGCGAGGGTCAGTTCCATCTTCATGCCCTCCATGATCAACAGCGCATCGCCGGCGCTCACCCGGTCACCCGCACTCACCCTGATCGCGACGATGGTGCCGGGCATCGGCGCAACGGGGTGCGCATCCTCCTCGCCGGCCGCCGTTGCGACGGGATGCAGCGGCTCCACGACGAAATCCCAGCCGTGGTCGTCGAGGCCCACGTATATGCGCCCGGCGTCGGCGGTGACCAGCGCGTCGTCGATGTGACCCTGGACCTCCACCTGCACGCGACCTGCGCCGAGGTCGATGAGCCGGGCGTCGAGATGGTGCGTGCCGTAGTGGACCCGGATCCCGACCTCGCGAAATTCGAGCCGCAGCTCGTGTCTTCGGCCTGCGGCGTCCAGCAGGCGCACCGGCAGGCCACCCGCGCCGGTGGCCCGCCAGCCGTCGCCGAGCGCCCACGGCGACCAGGGGTCGCTCGGTGTCGTCGGCCGCGGCAGGTCGCGTGCGATGCGCCAGGCAGCGGCGGTGAGGGCCGGCAGGGGCGGCGGCGGCACGTTCCACAGCACCTCTTCGAGGTCCCGGTCCAGAAAGCCGGTGTCGATCTCGCCGGCGGCGAAGACCGGGTGCGCCGCGACCGCGCGCAGCAACGGCAGGTTGGTTTCCACGCCGGCCACGGCAGTATGAGCGAGCGCCGCGCGCAGCCGTCCGACACATTCCGCGCGATCGAGGCCGTGGACGATGAGCTTCGCCAGCATGGGATCGTAGTGATGGCTGACCTCGTCGCCCTCATCGACACCGGAATCGAGCCGGATGGCCGGATGCTTCTCGGGTGCGCGCAGGCGGCGGATTCGGCCGCTGGACGGCGTGAAGCCGGTGGCGGGGTTCTCGGCGTAGAGCCGCGCCTCGATGGCGTGGCCGCGACGCGGGATCTCCGCCTGTGCCAGCGGCAGAGGCTCCCCGGCGGCGATGCGCAACTGCCATTCGACGAGATCGAGCCCGGTCACCATTTCGGTCACCGGGTGCTCGACCTGCAGCCGCGTGTTCATTTCCATGAACCAGAATTCCCGTGTCGGACTGCAGATGAACTCGATCGTGCCGGCGTTCAGGTAATCCACGGCCCGCGCCGCTTCGACCGCGGCCGCGGTGATCGCCTCGCGCGTGGTCTCGTCGAGCAGCGGCGAGGGGCTCTCTTCGATGACCTTCTGGTAGCGCCGCTGGGTCGAGCACTCGCGTTCCCACAGGTGGACGATGTTGCCGTGGCGATCGCCGAAGACCTGCACCTCGACGTGCCGTGGCCGCTCGATGAAGCGTTCCAGGATGACCTGCTCGTCGCCGAAGGCCTTGGCGGCCTCGCGGCGCGCCGCCGCGAGCGCTTCCGGAAACTCGGCGGCCGCGCGCACCACGCGCATCCCCTTGCCGCCGCCGCCCGCGGAGGCCTTGATCAGGAGCGGGAAGCCGATCCCCGCCGCAAGTTCCGCGAGCCGTCCGGCGGACTGCTCCGCGCCATGGTAGCCCGGCACCACGGGCACCCCTGCATCCTCCATGACGCTCTTGGCCTCGCTCTTGGAGCCCATGCGCCGGATGGTTTCCGCGCGGGGTCCCACGAACAACAGGCCGGCCTCGGTGCAGGCCTGCGCGAACCCGGCGTTCTCCGACAGGAAGCCGTAGCCCGGATGGACCGCATCGACGCCGGCGGCGAGTGCGGCCTCGATGATCCGCCTGCCGTCCAGGTAGCTCTCCGAGGGTGCGGCGCCGCCGATGGCGATCGCCGTGTCCGCGAGGCGCACGTGTCGCGCGCGCGCGTCGGCCGTGGAATGGACCGCCATGGTCTCGATGCCGAGCCGGCGGCAGCTACGGATGATGCGGCAGGCGATCTCGCCACGATTGGCGATCAACAGGCGACGCAGGCGCAGTTCGTGGGTCACTCCGCATCCTGCTCCGCGGTCACTGGCGCAGCCCAGACGGGCGGGCGCTTCTGCAAAAAGGCGCTGAGGCCTTCCTGGCCCTCCGGAGAGACGCGCAGCTGGGCGATGATCTGCGCCGTGCGGTGCCTGAGGGCGTCACTCGCCGAGATCCGTCCCCCTTCTACCGTGAAGATCAGTTCCTTGCTTTCGCGCAGGGCGATCGGGCCGCCCTTCAGCAGCATCCCGATCTGGTCCTCGACGGCGTCCTCCAGCTTGTTCGGCTTGGCGATCTCGTGGACCAGTCCCACCCGGCGCGCCAGCTTCGCGTTCATCGCCTCGCCGCTCAGGAACAGCCGGCGTGCGTTGCGTTCACCGATGGCCCCCAGCACGTAGGGACTGATGACGGCGGGCACCAGTCCCAGGCGCACTTCCGAAAGCGCAAAACGCGCCTCGTTGCTGGCGATGGCGATGTCGCAGCAGGCGATCAGGCCGACTCCGCCGCCGAAGGCATGGCCGTTGACGCACGCGACGGTCGGCATGGGCATCGAGTTCAACAGCGCCATGAGGTCCGCAAGGTGCAGCGCATCCTCGACGTTGTCTTCCTCGTCCGAGCTGGCCATGGAGCGCATCCATGCGATATCGGCACCGGCCGAGAAAGCGGCCCCCGCGCCGGTCAGCACGACGATCCGTACCTCGGGCCGGCTTTTCAGCTCCACGAGCAGTTCCGTGAGCCGGCCGACCAGTGCCGCGTCGAAGGCGTTGTGGACCTCCGGCCGGTTGAGGGTGAGCGTCGCGACGCCGCGCGGATCGATTGCAAGCAAGACGTTGTGTGCCATGAGAAGTGCCGTTACATCCTGAAGATGCCGTAAGGGGTTTCCGCGGCGGGCGGCGCATTGCGGACCGCGGACAGGGCCAGGCCGAGCACCCGGCGGGTATCGGCGGGATCGATGACGCCGTCGTCCCACAAGCGGGCCGTGGCGTAGTAGGGATGGCCTTGCGTTTCGTAGCGCTCGCGGATTCCCGCGCGAAAACGCGCTTCGTCTTCGGCGGGCCATTCCTCGTTCCGTGCGGCGAGCCCGTCGCGGCGCACCGTGGCCATGACGCTGGCGGCCTGCTCCCCGCCCATGACCGAGATCCTGGCGTTGGGCCACGTCCAGAGGAAGCGCCCGCCGTAGGCGCGTCCGCACATGGCGTAATTGCCGGCGCCGAAGGAACCGCCGATGACCACGGTCAGCTTCGGCACCGTGGCGGTGGCCACCGCGTTGACCATCTTGGCGCCGTCCTTGGCGATCCCCGCGTGTTCGTACTTGCGCCCGACCATGAAGCCGGTGATGTTCTGCAAAAACACCAGCGGCACGCCGCGCCGGTTGCACAGCTGGATGAAATGGGCGCCCTTCAGGGCCGATTCCGAGAACAGGATGCCGTTGTTGGCCAGGATGCCCACGGGATAACCGTGGATATGGGCGAAGCCGCACACCAGGGTCTTGCCGTACAGCGGCTTGAATTCGGTCAGCGCGGAGCCGTCCACCAGCCGGGCGATCACTTCACGCACCTCGTAAGGGTAGCGGGTGTCCTGCGGCACGATGCCGTAGACCTCGTCGAGCGGGTACAGCGGCGCGACCGGGTCCGCCACCTCGCCATGGGCCGGCTTGACCCGGTTGAGCGCCGCCACCAGTTCGCGCGCGATGGCCAGGGCATGGGCGTCGTCGTTGGCGAGGTGGTCGGTGACGCCGGAGATGCGGCTGTGCACCTCGCCCCCGCCGAGCGTCTCCGCGTCGACCTCCTCGCCGGTCGCCGCCTTCACGAGCGGAGGTCCAGCGAGAAAGATCGTGCCCTGGTTGCGCACGATGATGGCCTCGTCGCACATCGCCGGCACATAGGCTCCGCCCGCTGTGCAGGATCCCATCACCACGGCGATCTGCGGGATGTTGGCGGCGGAAAGGCGCGCCTGGTTGTAGAAAATTCGCCCGAAATGATCACGGTCGGGGAAGACTTCGTCCTGCAGCGGAAGAAATGCACCGCCTGAGTCCACAAGGTAGATACAGGGCAGGTGATTTTCCAGCGCGACTTCCTGGGCGCGGAGGTGCTTTTTCACCGTCACGGGGAAATAGGTGCCGCCCTTGACGGTTGCGTCATTCGCGACGACCACCACCTCGCGCCCGCACACCCGTCCGATCCCCGTGATGATGCCGGCGGCAGGGGCCTGGTCCTCGTAGAGCCCGTGGGCCGCAAGGGGCGAAAGCTCGAGAAACGGGCTGCCCGGATCCAGCAAGGCGTCCACCCGCTCGCGAGGCAGCAGCTTGCCGCGGTCCGCGTGCCGGCCCCGGGCACGCTCGCCGCCGCCGAGGGCCGCGTGGGCCACCTGCCGGCGGAGATCCTCGACCAGCGCTTCCATGTGCTTGCGGTTGGCGACGAAGTCCTCTGCGCCGGCGCGGATCGCGGTGGAGAGCACGGCCATCGGCTTCAGAATGCCTCGATCGCGACGGCGGTCGCTTCGCCGCCCCCGATGCACAGCGAGGCGACGCCGCGTTTCAGTCCGCGCGCCCGCAAAGCGTGGGCGAGGGTGACGAGCAGCCGCGCGCCGGTGGCGCCGATCGGGTGGCCCAGCGCGCAGGCGCCGCCGTTGACGTTGACCTTGTCGTGGTCGAGGCCGAGATCGTGCATGGCGGCCATGGTCACGATGGCGAAGGCCTCGTTGATCTCGTAGAGATCGACGCTGTCGGGCGCCCAGCCGAGCCGCTCGAGCAGCTGCTTTGTCGCCGACACCGGCGCCGTGGTGAACCACTCCGGGGCATGAGCGAAACCCCCGTGGCCCACGATCCGGGCAAGGGGTTCGAGGCCGCGGCGTCCCGCTTCGGCCTCGGTCATGAGCAACAGCGCCGCGGCGCCGTCGGAAATCGATGACGACGAGGCCGCCGTGACGGTGCCGTCCTTGCGAAAGGCCGGCCGCATGGTGGAAATCTTGTCGATCTCGCAGCGGCCCGGTTCCTCGTCATGGGACACCACGGTTTCACCGCGGCGGGTCTTCACCGTCACCGGGGCGACCTCCGCGGCGAATGCGCCCTCGATGGCCTGCAGCGCGCGCTGCACGCTCGCCAGCGAGAATGCGTCCTGCGCCTCGCGCGTGAAGCCGTACTTTTCCGCGGTGAGTTCGGCGAAGTGGCCCATCATGTTGCCGTCGTAGGGATTCTGCAGGCCGTCGTAGAACATGTGATCGAGCACTTCCTGGTGGCCCATCCGGTAGCCGGCGCGCGCCTTCGGCAGGAGATACGGCGCATTGCTCATCGACTCCATGCCGCCGGCGAGCACGACCCGGCCGGAGCCCGCGCGCAAGAGGTCATGACCGAACATGGTCGCCTTCATGCCCGAGCCGCAGACCTTGTTGACCGTCGTGCAGCCCACAGCGTCGGGCAATCCGGCGGCGAGGGCCGCCTGGCGGGCCGGCGCCTGGCCGAGTCCGGCGGGCAGCACGCAACCGATGATGGCCTCGGAGACTTCGTCCGGCGCGACCCCCGCGTCCTCCAGGGCGGCGCGGATCGCGACCGCCGCGAGTTGCGGTGCCGGCACGGGGCTCAGGCCGCCCTGGAAGGCGCCGATGGGGGTGCGGCGCGCCGCGGCGATGACGATGGTGTCCTGGCTCATGATCGACTCCTCAGTTCGAATCGGGGTTGCCCGTCGTGCGGAACAGCTCGCGGCCGATCAGCATGCGGCGGATCTCGCTGGTGCCCGCGCCGATCTCGTAGAGCTTGGCGTCGCGCAGCAACCGGCCGGCGGGATATTCGTTGATGTAACCGTTGCCGCCGAGGATCTGCACCGCTTCCAGGGCGAGCGTCACGGCGGAGCCGGAGGCGAGCAGCAGGCAGGCGGCGGCGTCCATGCGGGTGGGCTCGCCGCTGTCGAACTGGCCCGCCACGCGGTAGGTGAATGCGCGCGACGACTGCAGCGCCGTGTACATGTCGGCGATCTTCGCCTGCATGATGCCGAAGCTGCCGATCGGCTCGCCGAACTGCTTGCGTTCATGCAGGTACGGCAGGACCGTGTCCATGCAGGCCTGCATGATGCCGAGCGGCCCGCCCGAGAGGACGAGGCGCTCGGAATCCAGGCCGCGCATCATCAGGTAGGCGCCGCCATTGACTTCACCGAGCACGTTCTCGGCAGGGATCTCGCAGTCCTCGAACACCAGCTCGCAGGTGTTGGAGCCCCGCATGCCGAGCTTGTCCAGCTTCTGTGCCGTGCGGAATCCGGGCATGTCCCGCTCGACCAGGAAGGCCGTGACGCTCCTGGAACCCGCGGAGGCGTCGGCCGTGCGCATGTAGACCAGCAGCACGGAAGCCTCCGGGCCGTTGGTGATCCACATCTTGGAGCCGTTGGCGATCCAGGTGTCGCCGCGGCGCACGGCGGTGCAGCTCATCGACCCGATGACGTCGGAGCCGGCGCCGGGCTCGGACATTGCGAGCGCCCCGACCCATTCGCCCGAGCACAGCCGGGGCAGGTATTTCTTCTTCTGTGCCTCGTTGCCGTTGAGCCAGATGTTGTTCAGGCAGAGATTGGAATGCGCGCCATAGGAGAGTCCGACCGAAGCCGAGGCCCGGGAGATTTCCTCCATGGCGACGCAATGCGCCAGGTAGCCGAGCCCGGCGCCGCCGTAATCTTCTCCGACGGTGATGCCCAGCAGGCCCATTTCGCCGAGCTCGGTCCACAGCGACTGCGGGAACTCGTTGCGCGCATCGATCTCTGCGGCCTGGGGCGCGATGCGCTCGGCGGCGAAACGCCGGACGGCGTCGCGCAGCATGTCCAGGTCTTCCCCGAGAGCGGTGTTGAAAGCGCTCAAGATACGATCACTCCTGCGCCGCGGTCGCGTGGCCGCGGCGACCCGATAGGCGGTCCTTGAAGCGCTTCGAATAAGGCTCCTTGACCTTGGTGATCATGGCGATGCGTTCCTCGGCGAGGCGGTCCGCGGCTTTCCACGTCGGGATGCCGTCGCGTTCGGCGAGCTGGAAGATCCGCCCCATAATGTCGCGGATGCTCGACACGGTGCGGTAGGCGCGATCGCGGTCATAGCCCTGCAGCTCGATCGCCACGTTCATGAGGCCGCCGGCGTTGATGGCGTAGTCCGGCGCGTAGAGAATGCTGCGTTCTTCCAGGGCCGTGCCGTGCGCGCTGGTCTCGAGCTGGTTGTTGGCGCTGCCGGCGACGATGTCGAATTTCAGCCGCGGCAGGGTGTCGTCGTTGATGACGCCGCCGAGGGCGCAGGGCGAGAAGACGTTGGCGTCCACGTCGTAGATCTGCTCCATGGGTACGGCTTCCGCGCCGAACTCCTCCACGACCTGTGCCACGCGGGCGGTATTGATGTCGCAGACGAACACCTTGGCGCCGGCCTCCGAGAGGAATTTCGTCAGGTAATAACCGACGCTGCCCACCCCCTGGATGGCGAAACTCACCTTGCCGGGATCCTGGTGGCCGTATTTCTTCTGCAGGCAGGCCATGATCCCCTGCAACGTGCCGAAGGCCGTGAACGGCGAGGGATCGCCGCTGCCGCCATGGACCCGGTGCACGCCGACCACGCGGTCCGTCTCCTGGTAGATGTAATCCATGTCGTCGACGGTGGTGCCGACGTCCTCGGCGGTGATGTAGCGGCCCCCGAGCGAACCGATGAAGCGGCCGAAGGCGCGAAACAGGCCTTCGCTCTTGTCCGTCGCCGGGTCGCCAATCAGCACGGCCTTGCCGCCGCCGAGGTTGAGCCCGGACACCGCGGCCTTGTAGGTCATGCCGCGTGACAGTCGCAGGACGTCCTTGATCGCGTCCTCGTCGCTGGCGTAGGGCCACATCCGCAAGCCCCCGAGCGCCGGCCCGAGCGCCGTGTTGTGGATCGCGACGATGGCTTTGAGCCCGCTGTCCTTGTGCTGGAAGAACACGACCTGCTCGTGGCCCATACCCTCGAGCTGCTGGAAGAGATTCATCTGGGGAGACCTCCTGGGGTGCGGGCCGACGGGCGGTGTCCGCAGCTGGCTTCGTCATTCTGGTGCGCTGCGCTCCACGGTCCCCCGGGGGGCCGCGCAGCGGTTCTGCGGTTCGCTGGTTCCGTCGCGGGGCAGACCCGGGAGGCGAAACTCCGTGGCGGGCCGGGCGACGAAAACGGGCCGGCGAATTATAGCGGCCGCGGAAAACTCGTGCATTGCCGGAAGCTTATGTGGCATCGCAGCATTCGTGCCGAGGCTCCGTCGCGTGATCCGTTGCCGCTATAATTTGTGGCTTGCCGCCCTGCGCGGCGCCGCCCGGGTCCCGTCATCGCCATGAGCACCGCCGCAAAAAACCTGCAGATATTGCCGGGAACGGACGCGAAACCGCTGCGGTTCATCACCGCCGCCTCGCTGTTCGACGGCCACGATGCCGCGATCAACATCATCCGCCGCATCCTGCAGTCCGGCGGCGCGGAGGTCGTGCACCTCGGACACAACCGCAGCGTCGCCGACATCGTGCGCGCTGCGCTGCAAGAAGACGCCGACGGCATCGCGGTGTCCTCGTACCAGGGCGGGCACAACGAGTACTTCCGCTACATGATCGATATGCTCCGGGAGCATGGAGCCGAGCATATCCGCGTGGTGGTCGGTGGCGGCGGGACGATTTCGCCCGAGGAGCGCCGCGCGCTCGAGGAGTACGGGGTCGAGCGCGTCTACGGACCGGAGGAAGGCTTGCGCCTCGGCCTGGAGGGCATGATCGACGACGTCTTCAAGCGGGTCCGGGCGGCCCGTCGCCCGACACTCCGCCCCGGAGCGGACGGCCCCGGCGATTTCCTGCGCATCGGCCACAGCCTCAGCCTGATCGAGCAGTCGGCCGACGACACGGAATCCACGGTGGTGCTGCGGGGTCCGCGCGAGGAGACGGCCGGCCGGGTTCCGGTGATCGGCATCACGGGCACCGGCGGCGCCGGGAAATCGAGCCTCACGGACGAGATCCTGAACCGTTTCCTGCGGAGTTTTCCCGACCGGCCGATCGCGGTGCTGGCGGTCGATCCGACCCGCCGGCGCACCGGCGGCGCATTGCTCGGCGACCGGATCCGCATGAACGCCCTGTCCGACGAGCGCATCTACATGCGCTCGGTCGCCACCCGGCGACAGCACCTGGCGACCAGCGCCGCGCTCGCCGAGGCCATCGAGTTCCTCAAGTCGGTGGGGTTCGGCCTCGTGATCGTCGAGACGGCGGGCATCGGCCAGAGCGACACCGAGATCGTCGATCTCGTGGACCTGCCGGTGTACGTGATGACCAGCGAATACGGCGCCGCCAGCCAGCTGGAAAAGATCGACATGCTCGATTTTGCCGACATCGTGGTGCTGAACAAGTTCGAGAAGCGCGGCGCCGAGGACGCCTTGCGCGACGTGCGCAAGCAATGGAAGCGCAACCGCAAGGCCTTCGACCTGGCGGACGACGACGTGCCCGTGTACCCGACCATCGCGAGCCAGTTCAACGACCCGGGGGTGAACCGACTGTTCACCGCGCTGTGCGAGAAGATCGTGGCCCGCTGTGGCGTGGAGGCGGCCGACTGGACGCCGCCGGCGTTGCCGGCCGCCACCGATCACGGTGCATTGATTCCCCCGCGCCGCGTCCGGTATCTCGCCGAGATCGCCGAGGACGGCCGGCGCGCCAACCACGATGCCGAGCATGCGGCGGAGGCCGCCGCCACCGCCTGGGCCTGCTGGCGGGCGCTGGAGGGCCTGGATCCGGCGCGGCCGGCGGCGCTGCATCCCTACCCGGCCGAGGCGCTTCATGGCGACGATGCGCTGGCGGGCGTGCGGCGGCGCTACAACGAGGCGCTCGACACCCTGGGGCCGGAATGCATCGGCCTGCTGCAGGACTGGCCGGCACGCCGCGAGGGCATCGAGGCCCCGCAGTACCGTTACCGGGTCCGGGACCGCGAACTGACCGGGGAGAACTACACCGAATCGCTGGCCCGGTTGCCGCTGCCGCGGCTGGCGGCGCCGCAATACGAGGACTGGGGCCAGCTGCTGCGCTTCCTGCTGCGCGAGAACCTGCCCGGCGCCTATCCCTATACCGGCGGCGTCTATCCCTACCGGCGGGTCGAAGAGGACCCGATCCGGATGTTTGCCGGCGAGGGCATGCCCGAGCGCACCAACCGCCGCTTCCATTACCTGGCCGGCGGGCATGCCGCCACGAGACTCTCGACGGCCTTCGATTCCGTGACCCTGTACGGCGAGGATCCCGACGAGCGACCCGACGTCTATGGCCGCATCGGCAATTCCGGCGTCTCGATCGCCACCCTGGACGACATGAAGCGCCTCTACTCCGGCTTCGACCTGTGCGACCCGGCGACCTCGGTCTCCATGACGATCAACGGCCCGGCGCCGATGATCCTGGCGATGTTCATGAACACCGCGATCGACCAGCAGGTCGAGCGCCACCTCCGCGCCACGGGCGGCTGGCCGGAGGCCGAGCGCCGCATCGAGGCCCTGCTGGGAGAGCGCCGCCCCCGCTATCGCGACACCCTGCCGGAGGGGCACGACGGCTCCGGGCTCGGGCTCCTGGGCCTGTCGGGCGACCAGGTCGTGGATGCGGCGACCTACGCGCGCATCCGGGCCGAGACCCTGGCGAAGGTCCGGGGCACGGTCCAGGCCGATATCCTCAAGGAGGACCAGGCCCAGAACACCTGCATCTTCTCCACGGAATTCGCCCTGCGGATGATGGGCGACGTGCAGCAGTACTTCATCGACGCCGGGGTGCGGAATTTCTATTCGGTGTCGATCAGCGGCTATCACATCGCGGAAGCGGGCGCGAACCCGGTCACACAGCTCGCCTTCACTCTGGCGAACGGCTTCACCATCGTCGAGTACTACCTTGCGCGGGGCATGAAGATCGACGAGTTCGCGCCCAACCTGTCGTTCTTCTTTTCCAACGGCATGGATCCGGAGTACGCCGTGATCGGCCGGGTGGCGCGACGCATCTGGGCGCGCGCCATGAAGCGGCTCTACGGCGCCTCCGCGCGCAGCCAGATGCTCAAGTATCACATCCAGACATCCGGGCGCAGCCTGCATGCCCAGGAGATGCAATTCAACGACATACGCACGACGCTGCAGGCGCTGTACGCCCTGTTCGACAACTGCAACAGCCTGCACACCAACGCCTTCGACGAGGCGCTGACCACGCCGACCGAGGCCTCGGTGCGCCGCGCGGTCGCGATCCAGCTGATCATCAACCGGGAACTGGGGCTCAACCGCAACCAGAACCCCTGGCAGGGGTCCTTTGCGATCGACTACCTGACCGACCAGGTGGAGGAGGCCGTGTACCAGGAATTCGAACGGCTCGCGGAGCGCGGCGGCGTGCTGGGCGCCATGGAGTCCATGTACCAGCGGGGCCGGATCCAGGAGGAAAGCCTGTACTACGAGCACAAGAAACACGACGGCAGCCTGCCACTGGTAGGCGTCAACACCTTCCTGGGCCCGGACGGGGCCGGCGAGGCCTCCGTCGAGGAGGGCCAGCTGATCCGGTCCGGGGAGCACGAGAAAAAGGCCCAGGTAGAGGCCGCCAGGGCTTTCAATGCGCTGGGTGGCGCGGCCGGGGAACGGGCCCTGGAGGACCTTGCCGGGATCGCCGCCAGCGGCGGCAACGTTTTCGGCGCCCTCATGGAGACCGTCAAGCACCGTTCCCTCGGGCAGATCAGCCGGACGCTCTACTCCGTCGGAGGGCAATACCGCCGTAACATGTGAGGCTCCGGGTGCCGGTTCTTCCGCCTCGGCGCGCTTTTCATCGGCGGATGATTCTGCTAGCTTCTCACGCTTCCCGCGGCTCCGCCTGCGGCCGTACCCCATACCTGTCTCTGTCCTATCGAAGAGGTTCTCATGCATCAAATCAGGAGATGGCGCCCGAGTGCGTTCGCCGCCCTGGCGCTGGCGGTGGTGCTGCCGCTCGGCTCGGCCGCAGCGCAACAACGCACCCTGAACACCGCGCTGGCGGAACAGAAGTCCAGTGTCCAGGATGCGGCGCGCTCACAGGCGCGGATCGCCCAGCTGGCCGATGAGACGACGGAGCTTCTCGGCGACTACCGCGTGGTGATCCAGCGCCTCGACCGGGTCCAGATCTACAACGAGAACCTGGCGGCACTGGTCAACGACCAGGAGAGCGAGAAGCAGGACATCGAACGGCAGCTGGTCAGTTTCCAGGAGGTCCAGCAGGAGATCATCCCGCTGATGTTCGAGATGATCGAGGACCTGGCCACCTTCATCGAGCTCGACATGCCGTTCCAGCTCCAGGAACGCCGCAACCGGGTGGAGATGCTTCGCGAGATCATGGAGCAGTCCGACGTCACCGTCTCCGAGCGGTACCGGCAGATCATGAACGCCTACCAGATCGAGGCCGATTTCGGCCGGACCACCGAGGCCTACGACGGCCAGCTCGGCGACCGCAAGGTCGATTTCCTCCGTGTCGGCAGGATCCTGCTGGCCTACCAGACGCCGGATCGCGAGGAAACGGGGTTCTGGAACAAGAACACCGGCGAATGGGAAGTCGCCAACGACTACCGCAACGACGTGGTCGAGGGGCTGCGGATCGCCCGGCAACAGGCTGCACCGAACCTGCTGCGCCTTCCGGTTCCCGCCCCCGAGACGGAGCAGGTGCAATGAGAAAGTTCATTCTTGCCGCGGCCGCGTTGACGGTCGCCCTCGGGGCTTCGCCGGCACTCGCCGTCGATTCGCTCGACGAGTTGCTGCAACAGGTCCGCGAGTCCCGCAGCCAGCTCAGCGCGGAGAACCAGGAGCGGGAACGCCGCTTCTTGCAGAACCGCAACGAGCAGCGCGAGCTGTTGAACCAGGCGCGCCAGGAACTGGCCGCCGCCGAGCGCCGCAGCGACGAGCTCACCAACCAGTTCAACGCCAACGAACTGGAGCTGGCGGAACTCAACGACACGTTGCGCACCCAGCTCGGCAACTTCGGCGAGCTGTTCGGTGTCGTCCGGCAGGTCTCGGGCGATACGGTGGGCCTGATCCGGACCTCGCTGGTGACTGCGCAGGATCCGAATCGCGAGGAGCTCGCCGAGCGTCTCGCCAAGGTGCGCGGCGTGCCGTCGATGGAAGATCTCAATGCGTTGCGCGCGCTGCTCACGGAAGAAATGGTCCGCAGCGCCAAGGTGGCCCGTTTCGACGCCACCGTCACCAAGCCCGACGGCACCTCGGCCGAGGAGACGGTCGTCCGGGTCGGTGTCTTCAACCTGATCTCGGACAACGGGTTTTTGAACTACATTCCCGAGACGCAGACCATCCTCGAGCTCGCCCGCCAGCCGCAGGCGCGCTACGTGTCGATGGCGCAGAACCTGTTCGAGGCGAGCCCGAACACCACGGTGGCGGCGGCGGTCGATCCGGGCCGCGGCTCGCTGCTCGCGCTGCTCATCCAGGAACCGAGCCTGGCCGAGCGCACGGCGCAGGGCGGCGTGGTCGGCTACGTGATCATCGCGCTGGGCATCGTCGGCCTGCTGATCGCGCTGGTGCGCTGGATCTATCTCACGACCGTAGGCACCAAGATCCGCGGCCAGCTGAAGAAGGAGACGGCCACCGAGAACAATCCGCTGGGCCGGATCCTGAAGGTCTACGAGGACAACACGGACGCCGACACCGAGACGCTCGAGCTGAAGCTCGACGAGGCGATCCTCAGGGAAGTGCCGAAGCTGGAGACCTGGCAGGGGGCCATCAAGGTCATCGCCGCGGTCGCGCCGTTGCTCGGCCTGCTCGGCACCGTGACCGGCATGATCGCGACCTTCCAGGCGATCACGCTGTTCGGCACCGGTGATCCGAAGCTGATGGCCGGCGGTATTTCCCAGGCACTCGTCACGACGGTGCTCGGCCTGACGGTCGCGATTCCGCTGGTGCTGCTGCACAGCGTGGTGGCGAGCCGCAGCAAGGCGCTCATCGAAGTGCTGGAGGAGCAGAGCGCGGGCATCATCGCGAAGCAGTCGGAAGCCGGCAGATGAACCCGTTCGTCGATGCATTCGTATCGATCCGGGATTTCTTCGAAATGGGCGGCAACGTCCTGTACGGCATCCTGGTCGTGACGGTGCTCATGTGGACGTTCATCATCGAGCGGATCTGGTACTTCTATTTCGTGATGCCCGGGCGGTTGCGCGAAGTGGAGGCCAACTGGGACGCGCGGCAGGATACGACGTCGTGGTACGCCAACCAGGTGCGCAACGGGGTCATCTCGGAGGTCAAGCTCGAGAGCCGTCGTTACCTCCTGCTCATCAAGACGCTGATGGCCGTGCTGCCGTTGCTTGGGCTGCTCGGTACGGTGACGGGCATGATCGCCGTGTTCGACGTCATGGCCTTCGCCGGGACCGGCAACGCGCGGCTCATGGCGGGTGGCGTCTCCAAGGCGACGATTCCGACCATGTCCGGTCTCGTGGCCGCGCTGTCGGGACTTTATTTCGCCGCCTGGCTGGAAAAAAAGGCCGGCGCGCAGATCGATCGGGCCGAAGCCCTCATGATCCGACATTGAGGATTGACTTGGCATGAGACGCAGGATCGCCAGAAGCGAGGATGAAGCCGAGATCAACATCACGCCGATGTTGGACATCGTGTTCATCATGCTGATCTTCTTCATCGTGACGACGTCCTTCGTCAAGGAAATCGGCCTGGAGCTCAATCGTCCGTCGAACGAGCCGCAGGAAGAGAAGAAGATCAGCGAGGTGATCGCGATCCGCATCGAGTCGACGGGCGTCATCGAAGTCAGCGGCCGGCAGGTCGATATTCGTGCCGTGCGGGCGAACGTGGAAGGCGAGCTCGCCACCAAGGGACAGGACACGCCGGTGGTCGTCATCGCCGATCGCGCGTCGGATTCCGGGCTGATGGTCCGGGTCATCGACCAGGCCCGGATGGCCGGAGCGGACCAGGTCTCGATCGCCGCGATGGCGAAGCGCTGACCGGCGGCACGAAACTTTAGGCACCCAGCGAGACTCTCAACCTTATGGCAAGAAGGCACGCGACGCGCGAGGAAGAGGCCGAGATCAACATCACGCCGATGTTGGACATCGTGTTCATCATGCTGATCTTCTTCATCGTCACGACCTCGTTCATCCGCGAGACGGGCATCGACCCGCAGCGGCCCGAGGCGCTCACCGCGAGCCAGCAGGC
The DNA here is from genome assembly GCF_011064545.1 of Wenzhouxiangella sp. XN24. Lineage (NCBI taxonomy): Bacteria > Pseudomonadati > Pseudomonadota > Gammaproteobacteria > Chromatiales > Wenzhouxiangellaceae > Wenzhouxiangella > Wenzhouxiangella sp. XN24. The sequence continues at coordinate 65,077 of NZ_JAAMFG010000017.1, read as the reverse complement.
GCGCGGCAACATCCTGATCGGCGTCTCCGCCACGGGCCAGATCTGGATGGACAAGCGCGAGGTGCCCCTGGAGGCTGTGCGGCAGCGCGTCGAGCAGGCCCGCAACGAGAGCCCGGAAAGCACGGTCGTGATCATCGCCGACGAGCGTTCCGAGACCGGCATCCTCATCGACCTGATGGACCAGGTGCGCCTGGGAGGCATCCTGAACATATCGGTCGCGGCGCAACCCGCGGGAGGTGGCTGATGCGATTCCTGGCTTCCATTGCCGCGGGTACCGTGGTCGCCCTGCTGCTGTTCCTGGTGATGCATCTGCTCGTCGGGGGCCGGGACGGTTTCCAGCGGCCCGACGAGACCGGCAAGGTGATCGACTTCGTGCGCGTCAAGGCCGAGGAGATCGTCCAGACGCGCGAGCGCCAGGTGCCGCGCAAGCCGCCGCCGCCCGACAAGCCGCCCCCACCACCGCAGTTGCAGACCCAGGCGCCCCAGCAGGTCGTGAAGCAGCGCCTCGACATCGAGACGCCGGATATCTCCGCCAGTTTCACCGGGGGACCCGTCGTGGCCGCCGGGTGGCAGACGGGGGACGGCGCCGCGGACGGGGACATCGTGCCGATCGTGCGCATCGAGCCCAGCTATCCCCGCGATGCACTGCTTCGGGGCCTGGAGGGGTGGGTGCGGATCAAGTTCACGATCGCCCCGGACGGTACCGTGCTGAATCCCTCGGTCATCGAGGCCCAGCCGCCGCGTGTCTTCAACCGTGAGGCCGTGCGGGCCATCCTGCGCTGGAAGTTCAAGCCGCGGATCGTCGACGGGGAGGCTGTCTCGAGAGAAGCCGAACAGACGATCGAATTCAACATCAACCCGGAATCGTGATGATGTTCCAGCCGAGCGAACGAATGATGTCCATCGTCGCGGGCTTCTGCACCGCGGTCCTGCTCGCGGTCGCGGCGGCCCCGTCCGGCGCGCTTGCGCAGGAAGCGCCGAAGCCGGAGCTGGAACGCAAGGAGCCCAACGCGCTGATGGGGGAACGGGCGTACCGGCGCTTCGACAGCCTCGTCCAGCACTACACGAACAGCGACTACCAGGAAGCGCTGAAGTCGGCGCAGGCCTACCTCTCGTCCGAGCTCAGCGACTATGAGCGCGCCATGGGCGAACAGATCTACGGCTACATCCTGATCGCAGTGGATCGCGTCAACGAAGCCGTGCCGCACTTCGAGACGGCCGTCGAGCTGGACGCGCTGCCCAACAGCGCCCACTTCAACATGATGAGGGCGCTCGCCCAGCTCTACTCCTCGCGTGAAGAGTGGCAGAAGTCCATCGACATGATGACGGAGTACTTCCGCTACCAGCCGGAGAAGACGCCGGAAGACCAGATCATGATGGCGCAGAACTACGCGCAGATGGAGCGCTACCGCGAAGCGCTGCCATGGGTCCGGGGCGCCATTCGCGATGCCGGCGCCAAGGCGGCCGAGAGCTGGCACCAGCTCGAGCTGGCGATCCACTTCGAGCTGAAGGATTTCCGCGCGGCGCTGGACGTCCTGAAGATACTCGTCTCGATGGCGCCACAGAAGCTGAGCTACTGGGAGATGCTCTCCGGGGCGCACCAGGAGCTCAACCAGGACACCGACGCGCTGGCGGCGCTGATGGCGGCCTACAACGCCGGGCTGATCGAGGAAGAAAAGAAGCTTCTCAACCTCGTGCGCATGAGCATGTTCGTCGAACTGCCTTTCCAGGCCGGCCAGATTCTCTCCGCGGCCATGGAGGCGGGCCGGGTCGCGCCGGAGGAGGCCAATCTCAGGCTGCTGCTGCAGGCCTGGACCGCTGCGCGCGAGTACGAGCGGGCCGGCCGCGTGATCGACCGGCTGGCCCCGATGACGGGTGAGGGCGACCTGTTCATGCAGAAGGCGCGCCTGATGATGGAACAGAACGAATGGCAGGCAACGGTGGATGCGGCCCGCCAGGCCCTCGAGGTCGGCAACCTGTCGAACCCGGGTGGCGTCTGGTTGATGATCGGCATCGGCACCATGGAGCTCGGCGAATTGCGCGAGGCGCGCCAGGCCTTCCAGCGCGCGCAGGATTTCGATGCCAAGATCCGGTCCCAGGCGCGCGAATGGCAGCGCTTCGTCGAGGACCGCATCCAGGTCGCGGAACTCAGAAACTAGGGTACCCATCGCCCAGCCCGGCTCCGCGGGCGCGTCCCGGCCCGCGGAGCCCCCGCCGTTCGATTTATGTTAATCGCGGCCTGATATGTGACGCTGGTCGCATCGTCACCCGCCGTGTCCGTCGAGAATGTCTGCTCTCATGGGGCCCGTGGGCCTTGCGGACAGTGGACAGCGAAGTGGACGGGATGAGCGCAGGCGGGAACAGCGGACGTCGGGAGGAGGCCGGGATCGACCAGGGTCATCTCGATGCGTCCACGCAGGCGATCGATCGCTTTCTCGATGCCGCCTGGATGGAGCGTGGCCTGTCGAAGAATACCCTGTCCGCTTATCGCACCGACCTGCTGGCCCTGGCGCGCTGGATCGCACCGAGCGGCAAGCCGATCACCGAAGCCGGGCGGGATGACGTCCTCGGCTTCATCGCCGGACGCGCGGAGGGCGGCGCGCGGCCCCGCTCCTCGGCCCGCCAGTTGTCGAGCTTCCGTCGGTTTTTCCGCTGGCTGCTCCGCGAGCGGGGCGCGGGCGAGGATCCCACGGCGGAAATCTCGATGCCGAAAATCGGACGCCCCCTGCCGAAATCGCTCAGCGAGGAAGAGGTGGAGGCCCTGCTCGACGCGCCGAAGACAGAGGAGCCGCTCGGCCATCGGGATCGCACCATGCTCGAAGTGTTGTATGCGACGGGGCTGCGCGTGACGGAGCTCGTCAGCCTGCGGCTCGCCCAGGTGAATCTCAACCAGGGTGTCGTGCGGGTGATCGGCAAGGGCGGGCGGGAACGGCTGATTCCCCTGGGCGAGGAATCGCTCGAGTGGCTGCAGCGTTTCATCGCCGGGCCGCGCGACGAAATACTGCTGGAAAAGCAGACGGAGTTCGTTTTTCCGACCCGGCGCGGCGACTGCATGACGCGACAGGCTTTCTGGCACATCATCAAGCGGTATACGCAGCAGGCCGGAATCGGCCAGGCGCTGTCGCCGCATACCTTGCGTCACGCCTTCGCCACGCACCTGCTGAACCATGGTGCGGACCTGCGCGTAGTGCAGATGCTGCTGGGCCATAGCGATCTTTCGACGACCCAGATCTACACCCATGTCGCCCGCGAGCGGCTCAAGGAAATGCACTCCCGTCACCATCCTCGCGGCTGACCCCGCGCGACGCCGCTCCCGGCTTCGCGATAGAATCTGTTGCCGACCCGAGAGGCACAGGAACATTCCCGCGCCCGCTCCGGTCAGAACTCTCCGTCGGCCAGGTCTTGTCATTCTCCAGGAGCCCTAATGAACACAGTGTTTGCCGCCATCGGGCTGATCGCCCTGCTTCCCGGTTCTGCCGCGGGCGACGTCTCCGTGGAGGAGAGGCTTGCCGCACGTCTTCCGGGCGTGGAGGCCGAGAACGTCAAGCCCACGCCCATCGCCGGGCTCTGGGAGATTTCCATGGGGCCGCAGGTCGTATACGTGAGCGAGGACGGCCGCTACCTCTTGCGCGGCGACGTCGTCGACATGATGAACGGTGACAATCTCACCCGTGCGCGGCAGGCGGAGTTGCAGGCGGAAATCGTCGATCGTCTCGCCGGAGAGTTCGACGAATCGACCATGGTGATCTTCCCGGCGGAAAATGCGCAGCACACCGTCACCGTGTTCACCGACGTGGACTGCACCTATTGCCGCAAGCTGCACCGCGAGATCGAGACCTATACGGATCAGGGTATTTCGGTGCGCTACATGTTCTACCCGATTGCCGGCCCCGGCTCGGCGGGCTGGACCAGGGCCGACGCGGTGTGGTGCTCGTCCGACCGCAACGACGCCATGACCCGCGCCAAGCTCGGCCAGCCGGTGACGGCCGAGGGGGCATGCGAGGACACACCGGTCGCCGCGCACTACCGGCTGGCCATGGACCTCGGATTGCGCGGCACCCCGGCCATCGTCACGGACGGCGGGGCGGTGGTGCCGGGCTACCTGCCGGCCGCCGACCTGGCACGTATGCTCGAACAGGAATAGCACGGCAGGAAGCGCGCGGCCACGGGTCCCTGGCCCTGGCTCCTGGCCCCTGGCCCGGTATCGACCAGGCGTACCCTGTCAGCGCGGCAGGGTACGCCGCCGGTTCAGCGCTCCAGGTGCTGGAGCTTGCCGGTCTTGCCGTCCCATTCCTCGGCATCCGCAGGCGGCTCGCCTTTTTCGGTGATCACCGGCCACTGCTCCGACAGCTCCTTGTTGAGCTCCAGGAAATGCGCCTGGGCGGCGGGCAGGTCTTCCTCGGAGAAGATCGCCTCGGCGGGGCATTCCGGTTCGCACAGCGTGCAGTCGATGCATTCTTCGGGATCGATGACCAGGAAGTTCGGGCCTTCGTGGAAACAGTCCACAGGGCAGACCTCGACACAGTCCATGTATTTGCACTTGATGCAATTTTCTGTGACGACGAAAGTCATGGTGATCGTAACTCCGAATTGAATCTGCGAGGCGCAGGGGAACCGCGCCGATATTGTGCCACAGGGCGTTCCGGTTGGTTCGTTCGCAGCCGGGGTCATCCGGGCAGCCGCGAGTCGACTCAGCCGCCCCCGCGCCGCTCCAGGGCGGTCGTATGCAGCCGCACGACGCCGGCGGCCCGGTCCTCGAGGAATTTTTCCAGCGCGAAACGGACCGACAGGAAGGCGATCTCATCCCATGGAATGTCCCCGGGATCGAAAAGCGCGACCTCGAGGCTCTCGGCGCCCGCGCCGAACCGGCCGTCCAGCAATCTCGCGCGAAACATGACATGCACCTGGCGGGCGTGCACCACGTCCACGACCGCGAACATGTCCTGGATCTCGACGCGGGCCATGGCTTCTTCCATGGTCTCGCGTGCGGCGCCCTCGGCGAGCGTCTCGTCGTTCTCCATGAAGCCGGCTGGGATGGTCCAGTAACCGCGTCGAGGTTCGATGGCGCGGCGGCACAACAGGACCTGGTCGTTCCATTCGGGCACGCAGCCCACGACGAGCAATGGATTCTGGTAATGGACCTTGCCGCAGGATGGACACACGTAGCGGGTGAATGAATCACCGGCCGGGATGCGAAGTTCCACGGTGTGCCCGCAGGCGCTGCAGAAGTTCATGGTTTACCGAAAAAACGAGGGGGGCGCTATTCTGCCTCGCGGCGGCCGGTGCTGCCAGCGCCCCCCTCGAACCACGGTCACCCTGCCGGTTCACCCGGCCGGAGCGGCTTGCGGCGCGATCAGGTCGAGCGTTCCCCGGTCCACTCGTAAAAGTTCATCGCTTCAGGGCCGCATTTGCTGCACGCTCCGCAGCCATCGGTCAGGTCGGTCTTGCGCACGACGCCCTTGCGCTCGAGCGCTTCCAGCATGCCTTCGACCGCGGCCGGGGAGGCTTGCAGGTGATGCGCAAGATCCGCGACGTTGGCACGTCCGTGCATCTGCAGGTAATCATGGAGACGAGTAAGGATCATGATGCGTCCTCAGGTTTGCTGGCGCGCGGGCACGGCGGGAGACGACAGTCCCCGACTCTGCCAGCGCAGCACGAAGATGGTTGCAGCGAGCGCCGCGAGCACGCCGACGATCCAGGCCGTCGAGCTTGCCGGATGGCGCGAGAAGATGGCCGCCTGGTAGTAGACGGTGGCCAGGCCATAGCCGAGGCCGGTCGTCCACAGGGCGACGAACATGGCCCAGCGGCCTCCTGATTCCTGGTAAACCGCTGCGATGGCGGCCGCGCAGGGGAAGTACAGCAGGATGAACAGCAGGTAGGCGAAGGCCCCTGCCGTGCCGTCGAAGCGCAGCGCCATGGCGCCGAACGTCGCGCTTGCGACCTCCTGCGCCTCGGCCGCGGTGGCGGCATCGCTCAGGTCACCGACGCCGATGCCGAGCGGGTCTGTCCAGGTGCCGAGTGCGTCGCCCAGGTTGGCAGGAATCGTCGCCAGCGCCTCGAGCATGCCGGCGGCGAACCCAGGACCCTCTTCCGCTGCCTCAGCAACGCCGTCGGCTGCCGCATCGGCGGCGGCCAGCGCGCTGTAGGTCGCGTCCAGGGTGCCGACGACCGCTTCCTTGGCCAGGATCCCGGTGAAGATGCCGACGGCGGCCGGCCAGTTCTCCTCGTCCAGCCCCATGGGACCGAAGGCGGGCGCCACGGTGCGGCCGATCTCCGCGAGGACCGAGGACTCGCTGTCCTCGTGGTTGAAGGTGCCGTCCGTGCCGACGGAGTTAAGCACGTTCAGAACCAGGACCATCGGCACGATCACCCGGCCGGCCCGCACGATGAAGCTCTTCAGGCGGTCCCACGTGTGGATCAACAGTCCCTTGGCTTTTGGCACGTGGTACGGCGGCAGTTCCATGATGAACGGCGCCGATTCGCCCCTGAGTACCGTGTTCTTCAACGCCAGTCCCGTCGCCACCGCCACGGCGATGCCGATCATGTAGAGCCCGAAGACGACGTTCTGTGCGCCGTGCGGAAAAAACGCCGCGGCGAACAACACGTACACCGGGAGGCGGGCGCCGCACGACATGAACGGCGCCATCGCGATGGTCAGCAGGCGGTCGCGCCGGTGTTCGAGCGTGCGCGTCGCCATGATGGCCGGCACGTTGCAGCCGAAGCCCACGATCAGTGGGACGAAGGACTTGCCCGGCAGGCCGATCCAGCGCATGAAGCGATCCATGACGAACGCGGCGCGCGCCATGTAGCCCGAGTCTTCCAGGATGGACAGGAAAAAGAACAGGAAGGCGATGATCGGGATGAATGTGGCGACCGTCTGGATGCCGCCGCCGAGGCCGTTGGCGAGCAGTACGGTGGCCCACTCGGGACTGCCGATGCCGTTCAATAGCGCCGCGAAGCCGTCGATCGCCACGAGGCCTACCGCCTGGTCGAAGAAATCGATGAAGGCGCTGCCGATGTTGATGGTGAACATGAACATCAGGTACATCATGAACAGGAAAATCGGGATGCCGAGAATCCGGTTCAGCACGACGCGGTCGATCGCCTGGGTGAGGTTGCTGGCGACTCGACCGCTGATGCTCACGGCCTCGCGGACGATATTATTTGCGAGACCGTAGCGCGCGTCCGCGATCAGGATGTCGAGGTCGGAGCCCAGTTCGTCGGCATGGCGCTGCGCCTCGGCCGTGAGTTCCGGACCCGCGACGCGGCGCGCGAGCGGATCGCCCTCGAGCAATTGAACGGCCAGCCAGTAGGGCGACACGCCGGTGCTCTCGGCCGCCGGCGCGAGCCGGTCCGCCAGCGCCTGGCGCACCGGTGCAAGTCGTTCGTCGTACGGCACCTCCAGGGACGGGCGCTGCGCGCTGGCGACACTCGCGGTGATGGCCTCCTTGAGTTCCGCCATGCCCGATCCGCTCGTGGCGATCACCGCCACGACGGGGCAACCGAGCCGCTGCGACAGGGCGGCGGGATCGATGCGCACGCCCTTGTTCTCCGCGACGTCGCTCATGTTGAGCACCACTAGCAGCGGCAGGCGCATCTCGGCGAGTTGCGTCGTGAGGTAGAGGTTGCGTTCCAGGTTCGACGCATCCACGACGTTGATCATCAGGTCCACTTCGTTGGCGTGGATGAAATCGCGCGCGATTTTCTCGTCCAGCGAGATTTCCTGGTCCACCACGTCGATGGAGTAGGTGCCCGGCAAATCGACCACCTCGAAGCGTTTGTCCGCGTGGCGGAATTCGCCGATCTTCTTCTCCACCGTCACGCCGGGCCAGTTGCCGACGCGCTGTTTCGAGCCGGTCAGCGTGTTGAACAGCGTGGTCTTGCCGCAGTTCGGATTGCCGATCAATCCAAGGGTGTAAAGATCTTTCATGAGAGTTTCTCCACGAGTACGGCGGCGGCCTCGCCGCGGCGCAGCGACATGGAAAAGCCGCGCACGGAGATTTCCACCGGGTCGCCCATCGGGGCGAGACGGGTGACGCTGAGCTCGGCACCGGGTGTCAGGCCCATGGCCAGCAGCTTGCGCCGGTAGGATGCCGAGGCGCCGGTGAAGCCCGTGATACGGACGCGGTCGCCGGTCTGCAGGTCGCCGAGCGTCATGGCGTGCTTATCGTTCATCGGACTGCTCCGCCAGGGTGCGCATGTAGGTCACGAGCTGCCAGATCTCGGTCTCGCTGAGCTGCTCGCCGAAGGGCTGCATCGAGGTTGCGCTGCGACGGCCGGGACGCTCGATCTGCTGGGCGCCCTGGGTGGCGGGGTCGTGGAACACGCCCGAGCCGCGCTCGATGACCCAGTACAGCTGCCCGTCGGGGAGCGGGTTCATGGTTTCCGCGCAGGCGAGGTTCCGCGGCGGCGGCACGAGTCCCTCACCGGCAGGGCCGCCGCGACCATCGTCGCCGTGGCACGTAGCGCACGAGGTGGGGGTCCGTGGCGCTTCATAAAGCATCCGACCGCGGGCGATGTTCTGTTCGCTCGCGGGAAGCGGATTGGTCAACGCCAGGTAGGTGTCGGGCGCCTGCTCCGTCTGGCGGCTCTGCGGGCAGTCGAGGGCGCTCGCGGCTTGCCGGGTCGCGTCCGCAGCGGATGTGGTGGCCGCCGGCTCCGGGCCGGTCGTGCAACCCCATCCGCCCGACAGCAGCAGCAGGCCGACAAGGCCGAGGCGGCGAGAGGCTGGTTTCAGGAAGGTCATGGCAACGTCCTCAGAATGTGACCTGGTAACGCAGGCCGACGAGGGTCGCGTCATCCAGCATGGGATCGGTCGATGGATTCTTGATGTACTGGGCGTCGAACTGCACGCTCAGCCAGGGCAATACCGGAATCCAGTATGTCAGCTCGAAGGCGATCTCCCGGCTGTCCACCGGGGCGCCCGCGGCCTCCTGGGCCGTCTCGAAGCTGTCCCCGTTGAAGGCCGCCGAAACGCCGAGGCCGAGCACGTCCTCGTCGCGTCCCGTGAACGGGCCGGTGTATACGAGACCACCCCCCGCATAGTAGCCGAACTGGTTCACGTCTTCGTCGGCCAGGCCGAGCCTCAGGAAGCCGCTGAGGCCCTGGGTGAACTGGCCGGGTTCGGTGTACAGGGCGCCTTCCAGCAACCCGTAGATACCCTGGGTGCCCTGGCGGCGTCGCGGCTCACCCTGCGCATCGGTGGCGAGCAGGTCGTCGAAGTCCGTCGTGTAGTGCCAGGCGCCGAGCGCCGCGCGCAGGAAGCGCCCTTCGTCGCCACTCCGCTGGAATCCCGCTTCGGCGAGAAACAACAGCCCGTCGTCGTCGCCGAGAATGATCTGTGTGCCCTTCGGGTCATCGGGGTCGCCGGCGACGCCGTCGAGCACGGCCGCCTGCACGTAGTGTTCATCGGTGGCCTGGAATCTCGCCCGCAGGCCGAGGCATGTCGTGGGATAGACGCAAGGCCCGTTGAGGCCGGTCTCCGACAGGTCCAGGCCGGTGCCGAAGCCGCCGTTGATGAACACGCCGGCGGTTTCCTTGACGTCGAACTCGGCGTCGGCCCCGTAGAGCCCGCCGAGGATCGCAAGCCGGTCGTCGAAGAAGGAGCGCTCGACCCACGCCTCGAGGAGTTTCGCGGTCTCGACGTTGGCCAGGTTGCTGGGGGCGTGAGCGCTGCCTGCGCCGTCGCCCGGATCGCGCCCGAAAGTGCCGATCCCCAGCACGAAGATCTGCGTGCTGGACCAGCCGAACAGCCGCTCGGCATCGATCGAGACGCCGGCTTCCACGAGCCCGGAGAAGTACGTGCTGCGTGCTTCGCCGCCGTCTGTCACGGCGATCACGTCACCCGTGTGCGCCAGGTCGATCTCGATCCCCCGGTCCGCCCAGTCGCTGCGCAGCCCGTTCCAGTCGCCCGTCAGCCTGAGGCGTTCGGATAACGGGATGTCGGTCCCGGGCGCTTGCGCCTGGGCTCCGGCCATCCAGCAGGTGGCGCTCATGCCCAGCGCCAGGGCCAGTACAGTCTTCTTTCCGGACGAATGCTTCCGGTTCGACCGACACCCGGGGCGGGTTTTCGTGTCAGTCCGTTGTGGCAAACCCCATTCCATGGTGGCTCCCTCGTTGTTGCAAATAGGAACAGTTCGTATTCGCAACAGTACGACGAAGCTGACGGCTCGACAATACGTATCAACCAATACGTAAGAACCGTCGAACGTCGTCGATCTTCGAGGAAGTGGTGCCCGGGGCGAGAGTCGAACTCGCACGATGTCACCATCGGCGGATTTTGAGTCCGCTGCGTCTACCAGTTCCGCCACCCGGGCTTGCGGGGAGGCAGGGCCGCCCGCAGCGGCGAAGCTTACCATTGGTCCACCCCGAGGTGGATACTGCGACCTTTCGGGGTTTTGCGGCATCTGAACAGCAGGATCACTCGTCTTCCGGAGCCAGAGTGGCGGGATTCTCCGATTGCACACCTGACCCGGCGCTACTCGAACGGGCGCGGCGCGGCGACATGCAGGCGCACGAAGTTCTGTACCGGGGTTACGCGCGACCCGTGTTCACCCTGGCCAGCCGGATCCTCGACGACCCGGCGCAGGCCGAGGAAGTCCTGCAGGACACCTGCATCGAGATTATCCGGAACGTGGCCGGATTCCGCGAGGACGCCGCTTTCGGCGGGTGGGTGAAACGCATTGCCACCAACAAGGCGTTGGCGCACCTGCGCAGTGCATGGCATCGCAAGGGACGGCGCTTCGCGGACGACGAGGCCGAAGACCCGGCCATGGCGGGATCCACCCAGGGCGACGTCGCCGTCGGCGTCGCCGACCAGGAGGGCCTGGCCCGGGCACTCGCCATGCTGACGCCTGCGGCGCGCGCCGTGGTCTGGCTCTACGACGTCGAGGGATTCAGCCACGAGGAGATCGCCGCCCTGATGGGCAAGAGCATCAGTTTTTCCAAGTCCCGGCTCGCGCGCGCTCACCGGCAATTGCGCGCCCTGCTGGCCGAAGACGAAGAGGTGCAACCATGCATGCGACAACCGAACAGCTGCTGAACCTGCGCGATGGCGCGCCGGTGGCGGAGTTGACCGCCGCGCACGTCCGGGCCTGTCCGGCGTGCCGGCAGGAGCTCGAAGAGCTCGTCGAGATGCGGGAACGGCTGCGCGGCTTGCCCGAGGTCGCGCCCCCCGTCGCGTCGTGGGACGCGGTCGCGGCGCGGCTGGCCTCGGGTCCGGAACAACCGGTGCGGTCCGCGCGCCATGCGGCGTGGTCCTGGCTGGCGATGGCGGCCAGCATCACCCTGGCACTGTCACTGCTCTGGATCGTCGACCACGACCCGGCTGATCGTCCGGCGCCCGGCACGACCACCGACCTGGTCGCGTCCACGCCGGCGCCGTCGAACTCCGTCCCGGGCGGGCGCGCGACGGCGCTCGTCCATGCCTCGCGCGAGCTGGAGGCCGCGTTGCGCGCCCTGCCGGCGGCGCCCCGCGTGACCCGCGCCAGCACGGCGCTCACCGTCGCGGAACTGGAGGATGGTCTCCTGCGGATCGACGCCGAGTTGAACCGCCAGGGCCTTCCTCCGGAGCGGGAAGTGACGCTGTGGCGCCAGCGCGTCGGATTGATGGATGCGCTGATGCAGGTCCGCTATGCCGAACTCGCCGAAACCTATTGAGGGGCGAACGCCCCGCCGATCGAAGGAGAAGCCCGATGAGAAACCTGTTCCATGGCAGTGCGCTGGTGATGCTGATGATCTTTGCGCTGGGCGGTCCGTACGCCATCGCCGAGCCGGAGGATCGCGCGCCCGCGCCGGAAGTCGACGTCGAAGTGGAAGTCGTCGTGCCGCCCGATGCCGAGGCGGATGCCCGCTTCCGCGAGGCCCGCGCGCGCCTCGAGGCCGCTGCGCGCGAGATCGCGGAACTGACCGCGCAGGCGGTGGGCGAAAGCAGCGTGGAGATCCGGGAGTTGCTGCGCGCCCCGCGGCGCATGATGCTCGGCGTCAGCATCGGCCCGACCGAGACGGTCGGCGAGGGCGAACCGGGCGAGGCTCGCGCGGCGGGCGTCCAGGTGCTCGGCGTGACGCCGGGCGGACCTGCTGAGGAGGCGGGTATTCGCAGCGGCGACGTCCTGCTGGCGATCGGCGACACCGAGCTGGACTGGACCGCCGACACCTCGCCGACGGACAAGCTGCTGGCGGCGCTGGATCGCAGTGAAGCGGGCGACGAACTCGAGCTTCGCTATCGGCGCGCCGACGAGGTCGCCACGGCGGCAGTCGAGATCCGTCCCTGGACGGCCCGGCTGTTCGGCTGGTCGTCCGACGGCTTTGGATTCCCGACACCTCCGGACGCGCCGCGCCCCCCCGCATTCATGCACCGGTTCATCACCGCGGGCTGGGGCGACATGGAGCTGGTGGAGCTGACGCCGACCCTGGGCGAGTATTTCTCCGCCAGCGAGGGCGTGCTGGTGGTGCGCGCGCCGTCCGACCCCGTGCTGGGCCTGCAGGACGGCGACGTCATCGTGGATATCGCGGGGCGCAAGCCGGCCGATCCGGGCCACGTGGTGCGGATCCTGCGTTCCTATGCGCCCGGCGAGCGCCTGGTGATGACGGTCATCCGCAAGGGGAAATCCGAGCAACTGGAGGCGGACATCCCCGGCTGAGGTAAGATCTGCGCCCCATGCGGCGCGCTGAATTCAGTTACGAACTTCCCGAGGAGCTGATCGCCCAGGCCCCCCTGGCCGAGCGATCCGCCAGCCGGCTGCTGGTCGTGGACGGCGCCGCCGCGAATTGGCGCGACGGCGCTTTCCGCGACCTGCCGGACCTGTTGCAGGCCGGCGACCTGCTCGTGGTCAACGACACGCGCGTCATCCCGGCGCGGGTATTCGGCCGCAAGGCATCCGGCGGACGGGTGGAACTGCTCGTCGAACGCGTCACCGGCGAACACACGGTCGTCGGCCAGCTGCGCTCCAGCAAGACGCCACGGCCCGGCACGCGCCTGGACTTCGACGGCGGCGCCCGCGCCGTGGTCCAGGGACGCTGCGGGACGGGCGACGCATTGTTCGACCTGCAGTTCGACGCGGCCGTGATGCCGTGGCTCGAGGCGCATGGGCGGATGCCATTGCCGCCGTATATTCACCGCGACCCGGACGCCGCCGACAGCGCGCGCTACCAGACCGTCTACGGCCGCCAGCCCGGGGCGGTGGCTGCACCCACTGCGGGCCTCCACTTCGACCCGCCGCTGCTGGCCGAGCTGGCGGACCGCGGCATCGAGGTGGCCAGCGTGACCCTGCACGTCGGCGCGGGCACCTTCCAGCCGGTGCGCACCGAGGACCCGCGCGCCCACCGCCTGCATGCCGAGCGGGCCGAGGTGAGCCCCGCCACCTGCGCCGCCATCGCCGCGACCCGGGCCCGCGGCGGGCGCGTGATCGCCGTCGGCACGACCGTGGTAAGGAGCCTCGAGGCGGCGGCCCAGGGCGGGGCGGTGGCGCCGTTCGCCGGGGAGACCGACCTCTTCATCCTGCCGGGGCATCGCTTCAGGGTCGTGGATGGGCTGGTCACCAACTTCCACCTGCCGGAATCCTCGTTGCTGATGCTGGTGTGCGCCTTCGGCGGCCAGGAGACGCTGCTGGCCGCCTACCGGCATGCCGTCGCGGCCCGCTATCGCTTCTTCAGTTACGGCGATGCGATGTTGATCTGGCCGACGCCGGACGCCCGCGGGACGACAGCGTGAAGTTCACGCTGCTCAGCACCGACGGGCGTGCGCGCCGCGCCCGGCTCGAGTTCGCCCGGGGGGTGATCGAAACCCCGGTGTTCATGCCCGTCGGCACGTACGGGACGGTCAAGGCGATGACGCCGGAAGAACTCGAATCCCTCGGCGCGCGGATCATTCTCGGCAACACTTTCCACCTGATGTTGCGGCCGGGCGAGGCGATCATCCGGGCGCACGGCGGATTGCACGGCTTCACCCACTGGGAACACCCGATCCTGACCGATTCCGGCGGTTTCCAGGTCTGGAGCCTGGCCCAGATGCGCAAGATCACGGAGGAGGGCGTGCGTTTCGCCTCGCCGGTGGACGGTGCGCCGGTGTTCCTGGGGCCGGAGCGATCCATCGAGATCCAGCACGCCCTGGGCGCGGACATCGTCATGGTGTTCGACGAGTGCACGCCGCACCCGGCGACGGAACGCCAGGCGCACGATTCCATGGCGCTGTCCCTGCGCTGGGCGGCGCGCTGCCGTGCGGCCCATGGCGATCACCCGTCGGCCCTGTTCGGCATCGTCCAGGGGGGCATGTTCCCGGCGCTCCGCCAGGCGTCCCTGGCCGGGCTGCTGGAGCTGGGCTTCGACGGCTATGCGCTCGGCGGCCTGTCGGTCGGCGAGAGCGCGGCCGAGCGCGAGGAGGTCATCGACGCGGTCGAGCCGGCCATGCCGGCGGACCGGCCGCGCTACCTGATGGGGGTGGGCACCCCGGAGGACCTGGTCGAGTCGGTGGCGCGGGGGATCGACATGTTCGATTGCGTCATGCCGACCCGCCATGCCCGCAACGGCTACCTGTTCACCCGCCGCGGCACCGTACGCATCCGCAACGCCCGGCACCGCGACGATACGGGACCGCTGGACCCCGAATGCGGCTGCTACACCTGCAGGAACTACTCCCGCGCCTACCTCCGGCACCTGGAGCGCTGCGGAGAGATCCTCGGCGCCCGGCTGAACACCATCCACAACCTGCATTATTACCTCGACCTGATGGCGCAGATGCGTGCGGCCATCGAGTCCGGGGGCTTCCAGGCCTGGCGTCGCGAGTTCTACCGGCAGCGCACAGGCGAGGAATGAGGCAAGCGGCGCGGAGCGTGGCATAATAGCCCGCTGTTTTACCGCCGCTCCCTCCGGGGCGGCGCACTGCGGGGGCGTATTCGATGGATTTCTTCATTTCCGACGCGTGGGCACAGGCAGCCGGGCAACCCGACCCGTTCATGAGTTTCCTGCCGCTGATCCTGATTTTCGTGATTTTCTACTTCCTGCTCATCCGGCCGCAGACCAAGCGCGCCAAGGAGCACCGGAAGATGGTTTCCGAGCTGAAGGCCGGCGACGAGGTCGTCACCGGCGGGGGGATTCTCGGCCGCATCACCGAGGCCGGCGAACAGTTCATCAAGGTCGAGGTCGCAGACGGCGTCGTGCTCAAGATCCAGCGCCAGACCGTCATCTCCATCCTGCCCAAGGGCACCGTCAAGTCCGTCTGAGCGGCCGGCTACCAGGAATTTCACGTGGTTCTCAACCGTTTTCCTCTCTGGAAGAATTTGCTCGTCGTCGTGATCCTGCTCGTCGGGATCGTGTTTGCCTTGCCGAATATCTACGGTGACGCGCCGGCGGTGCAGGTCACCGCGGAAGCCGGCCAGCCGCTCGACGAACTGGCACTGAACCGGGTGACGGCGATTCTCGATGCGCGCGGCATCAGCCACGGCCCGAGCTACGTCGAGGACGGGCGGGTGACCGTGAAGTTCCCGGATGTCGAGGAGCAGCTGCGCGCGCTCGACCTCGTGCGGGAGCAGCTCGGCGACGGCTTCGTCGCGGCGTTGACCCTGGCGCCGCGCACGCCCGCCTTCCTGCGCGGGCTCGGCCTGCAGCCGATGAGCCTCGGGCTCGACCTGCGCGGCGGCGTGCACTTCATGTACGAAGTGGACATGGAGGCCGCCATCGGCCAGGCGCTGGACCGCTACGAGGCCGATTTCAAGACCCTGTTGAGAGATGCGCGCATTCGCTACAAGGCCGTGCGCCGCGACGGCGACGTGGTGCGCGTGGTGCTGGACAGCGCCGCAGACCAGCAGGCCGCGGCCGGCGTGATCGCGGAGGCCGACCAGGAGCTCGACATCGACCGGCGGCAGAGCGGTGCCGATTTCGAGCTGGTGGTCCGCATGACCGAAGAGCAGGTCCAGGAGCGCCAGAACTTCGCCATCGAGCAGAACACGGTCACGCTGCGCAACCGCGTCAACGAGCTCGGCGTCTCCGAGCCGGTGGTGCAGCGCCAGGGCGCGGATCGCATCGTCGTCCAGCTGCCCGGCGTGCAGGACCCCGCGCAGGCCGAACGCGTGCTGGGCGCCACGGCCACCCTCGAGTTCCGCCTCGTGGACGAGGTCAACAGTCCCTTCGAGGCCGCGGAGCGCGGCCGCGCGCCGCTCGGCTCCGCGCTCTACACGGACCGCAACGGCCAGCCGATCCTGCTGCGCCGTGATCTCATCGTCAGCGGCGACCAGTTGACCGGCGCCTCCGCGGGCTTCGACGAAGGCCAGCCCGCCGTGTTCGTCAATCTCGACGCGCGCGGCGCGCGCAAGATGGGCGAGACCACCCGCGCCAACCTGAACAAGCGCATGGCGGTGGTGTTCATCGAGCAGAAGCGCGATCTCGTGGAGCGGGGCGGCGAGACGGAGGAGGTCACGCGCACCGAGGAACGCGTCATCAGCGTCGCCACGATTCGGGGCGTGTTCTCCAACCGCTTCATGATCACCGGGCTGGAGCCGCTCGAGGCGCGCGACCTCGCGTTGTTGCTGCGCGCCGGTTCCCTGGCTGCGCCCATTTTCAAGGTCGAAGAGCGCACCATCGGGCCGAGCCTCGGCCAGGAGAACATCGATCGCGGGATGCAGGCCGTGGCC
Source organism: Wenzhouxiangella sp. XN24 (assembly GCF_011064545.1). Classification (NCBI taxonomy): domain Bacteria; kingdom Pseudomonadati; phylum Pseudomonadota; class Gammaproteobacteria; order Chromatiales; family Wenzhouxiangellaceae; genus Wenzhouxiangella; species Wenzhouxiangella sp. XN24. The sequence continues at coordinate 48,452 of NZ_JAAMFG010000017.1, read as the reverse complement.
ATCGGCTTCCTGCTGGTGATCGTGTTCATGGCGCTTTATTACCGGGTGTTCGGACTCGTCGCCAACCTCGCGCTGTTGACCAACCTGGTGCTGGTCATCGCCCTGCTTTCGATGCTGCAGGCGGCGCTCACCTTGCCGGGCATCGCCGGCATCGTGCTGACGGTCGGCATGGCGGTGGACGCCAACGTGCTGATCTTCGAACGTATTCGCGAGGAGTTGCGCAACGGCAACACGCCGCAGGCCGCGATCCACGCCGGCTATGAAAAGGCCTTCTCGTCCATCGCGGACGCCAACATCACCACGCTGATCGCGGCGATCGTGCTGTTCACCTTCGGCACGGGCCCGATCCGGGGATTCGCCGTGACGCTGTCACTCGGCATCATCACGTCGATGTTCACCGCGATCGTGGGCACGCGCGCCGTGGTCAACCTGCTTTACGGCGGTCGGCGCGTCCAGACGCTGCCGATCTGAGGAGTCTGCCGGGATGGATTTTTTCAAGATCGAATCGCATATCGATTTTCTCAAGCCGAAGAAGATCGCCTTCATCATTTCGGCCGTGCTGATCGTCGTGTCGCTGGTGTCGCTCGCGACCCGCGGCCTGAACTTCGGCATCGAGTTCCGCGGCGGCGTGGTGGTCGAGGCGGGGTTTCCTGACTCGGTCGAGTTGCCGCCGATACGTGACGCGCTCGAAGCGGCGGGCATCGATCGCAGCGTGGTGCAGCACTTCGGCAGCTCGCGCGAGGTCACGGTGCAGCTGCTGGCCGAGGAGGGTGCCCGGGCCGGTGAGACACGCGACCGGATCATGGCGCTGCTGCGCTCGGTGGACGCCGGGGCGGAGCTGCGGCGCGTCGAGTTCGTGGGGCCGCAGGTCGGACGGGAACTCGCCGAGGCCGGCGGCCTGGCGGCGCTGTTCGCGCTGTTGATGATCCTGGCTTACGTGTCGTTTCGCTTCCAGTGGAAGTTCTCGCTCGGCGCGGTGGCGGCGCTGGTGCACGACGTCATCATCACGATGGGTATTTTCTCGCTGCTGCAGCTGGCTTTCGACCTCGCGGTGCTGGCGGCCCTGCTGGCCGTGATCGGCTACTCGCTCAACGACACCATCGTGATCTTCGATCGCATCCGCGAGAACATGCTGCGCCTGAGGCGCAAGAGCACCGAGGAGGTCATGAACACCTCGCTCAACCAGACCCTGTCGCGTACCATCATGACCGGCGTCACGACGCTGCTCGTGTTGCTCGCGCTTTATTTCCTCGGCGGCGAGGCTATCGCCGGCTTCTCCCTGGCGCTGATCATCGGCGTGCTGGTCGGCACTTACTCGTCCATCTACATCGCCAGCGCCACGGCCCTGGCCCTGAAGGTGACGACGGTGGATCTCGTGCCGCCGCAGCCCAAGGACGACGAATCGGGCGTCATGCCCTAGGCGAGGGGGCCGCGGGAACCCTCCCCGCGGGTGGTGAAAACCCTGATTCAGGGCGTCGAGCGCCGCTGCTAGAGTGGCGGCCTGTTTTCGCCCCAGCGGAAATCAAAGTGTCACCCGACCCGCCGCCTCAAGACAAAGCCACGTTGCTGATCGTCGACGACGAGGCCGTGAACCTGGCATTGCTCACCAGGCTGTTGCGTCCGGCGTACCGCGTGCGCGCGGTGAACAGCGGCGCTCGTGCGCTGCAAGCCGTCACGAGCACCCCGCGGCCCGACCTCGTCCTCCTCGACGTGCTGATGCCCGACATGGATGGGTACCAGGTGCTCGCGGCGCTGCGCGGCCGGCCGGAGACGCATGACATCCCGGTGATTTTCCTCACTGCCCTGGCCGAGGCCGATGACGAGGAGCGGGGCCTGCAGTCGGGTGCGGCGGACTACATCACGAAGCCGATCAAGCCGGCGGTGTTGCAGGCGCGTGTCGGCGCCCAGCTGGAAGCGAAGCGTGCGCGTGAGTTCATGCGGGACAAGAACGCTTTCCTCGAGGCGGAGATCGCGCGACGCATGTCCGATAACGAGGCGGCGCAGCAAGTCGGCATCCGGGCGCTGGCGCATCTCGCGGAGACCCGGGACTCGGAAACCGGAAATCACATTCTGCGCACCCAGTACTACGTGCGCCTGCTTGCCGAACACCTGCAGACCCATCCGCGCTTTCGTGATGTCCTCACGCCGGCCAACATCGAATTGCTGGCCAAGTCGGCACCCTTGCATGACATCGGCAAGGTGGGCATCCCCGATGCCATCCTGCAGAAGCCCGGGCCGCTTACGGCGGATGAATGGGAAACGATGAAAAGGCATGCAAGGATGGGCTACGACGCCATCGAGCGTGCCGAGGCGGACGTCGACCGTCCCGTGCCTTTCCTGGTTCTTGCCAAGGAGATCGCTCGCTGGCACCACGAGCGCTGGGATGGCACCGGCTACCCCGACGGGCTTGCGGGCGAGGCGATTCCGGTCTCGGCCCGGATCATGGCGGTGGCCGACGTTTTCGACGCGATGAGCTCGTCGCGTGCCTACAAGGCGGCAATAGAGGTCGACGCGGTGCGTGACTTCATCCTCGCCGGCAGCGGCACGCAGTTCGACCCCGACGTGACGGCCGCGTTCGAAGCGCTCTATCCTCGGTTCGCCGCGATTGCGAGGCGCCACGCCGACGCACCCGGAACATGAGTGACCGTGGCACCTACGCGCTGATTATCGCACTCGGCTATGCCGTGGCCGCAAGCGCATGGATCATTCTCTCCGATTTCGCGCTCGGCGCCATGGTGACGGATCTCCGTACAGCGACGGTCGTCGGCGCGATCAAGGGCATCGGTTTCGTCGCCGTCACCACGGCCATGCTCTACCTGACGCTGCGGCGACTCGTGCCGAGCGCCGTCGCCGAGGAAACGGCCCTGCCTCGTCGTTGGCTGGGCTGGGGGTTGGGAGTCCTGCTCACCGGCCTCGCGGCGGCTGGTATCGTCGCCACGCTGTCGCTCACCGCGATGCACGAGCGCCACGAGGTCGAGCACCTCCAGGTGCTCGCCGAGTCGAAAGCCGTCCAGGTCGGAGACTGGTTGCGCGAACGCCGCCAGGAGGCGCGATTCGTGGCCGGTTCCGGCGTGCTGCAGAACGCCTTGAGCCAGTGGCGTGGTGCGCAGGAAGAGGACAGCAGGCGCTTGATCCTGGGCCGTCTCGAGTCCATGCGGGAAATGATGAACTACGAGACCGTGCTCGTCGCGGATCGCGGCGGCGAAGTGCTGCTCGGGGTCGGAATGCACCAGGCGATGAGTCCTTCCATGAAGGACGCCTTCCAGCGGGCGCTGCAGACCGGCGAGGTGCAGTTCACGGATAATTACCACGACGATCGCGACGGCGCGGCGCATCAACATATCGACCTGGTGGCGCCCATTCGGTTACCGGGCAACGAGTCGGAGCTCGGCCTGGTATTGCGTCTCGGGCAAGCGGAGTCGCTGTTCGCCTTCCTGCAGGACTGGGCCGCCGCCACGGAGACCGGTGAGGCGCTGCTCGTGCGGCCCGGTGCCGATGCGCCGGTGTTGCTCAACAATGCCTCCCTCGAGTCGGCGGGCAGCACGGCGGCAAAGTTCGATGTTCCGCCAGGGGAAGAGATCATTCGCTCCGTGGCAACCGGCGAGGCCGGCTTCGGCGAGGCCCTGAAAGGCCGCGACTTCCGTGGCGACGCGGTGGTGGCCGTGGCCGCCAGGGTGCCGGACGCCGACTGGTGGGTGTTCGCGAAAATGGACCAGCGGGAGGTCTACGACGCGATTGCCGGGGATATCGCGCGCACGGCGCTGGTCGTGTTGCTCCTCCTGCTGGTCATGATCGCCACCGGGGTGATGTGGGCCCAGCGCAAGCAGTTGTCGTGGGCGCAGGTACGGGAAGGTGACCACCGCGCGCGCTTGCAACTCGAGAAGGAGATGGCGCAAGAGCGCAATCGCCGCCTGCAAACCGCTGAGCGATACCAGGCGCTGATCGAGCATGCGCGCGACATCATTATCACGAGCGACGCCGCCAACCGCATCGTTCAGGTGAACAAGGCGGCGGTGGCTGCGTACGGCTGGGACGAGGCGGCGCTGCTCCGGAAGAAACTCGGAGACCTGCGAGCCGCCGAGACCCCGCCGGAGCTCGACGTGCTGCGTCGCCGTGCCGGCGAGATGGACGGGGTGTTGTACGAAACCACGCACATCCGCCGCGACGGCACGACATTTCCCGTGGAAGCGAGCTGCCAGTTCATGGAGATCGGGGGTGAAGTATTTCAGCAATACATCATTCGCGACTTGAGTTCTCGCAAGGCCTCGGAACGCAAGCTCGACGCCAATGCGCGCCTGCTGGCGCTGGCCTCGGGAATGGCGCATATCGGTGGCTGGGAAGTGGATCTCGACCAAGGCACGATGACCTGGTCGGATGAAGTCTGCCGCATTCACGAGGTCCCGCCGGGAACGGTGCTCGATGTCGCAGAAGGCATCGATTATTACGCGCCGGAAAGCCGCGCGCGCATCAACGAGGTCTTCACGGCTTGCACCACTCTCGGCACTCCCTACGACGAGGAACTTCAGATCCTCACGGCCCGCGGTCGTCGCGTCTGGGTGCGCACAGCCGGCCAGGCCGTGCGGGATGACTCCGGGCGGATCGTCCGGGTGCAGGGCGCTTTCCAGGACATCACCGAGGCGAAACGCGTCGAAGAGGAGCTCCGCGAACGGGAAGAACAGCTCAATCTCCTGATCGAATACACGCCGGCGGCGGTCGCCATGTTCGATCGCGAGATGCGTTACATAGCGACGAGCCACCGGTGGCGGAAGACCTATGGCCGTGGCGAGCTGGAGGTGCCGGGACGCTCGCATTACGAGGTGTTTCCCGACATCGGCCCGGAGCGCCGGGCGGCCCATGCGCAGGCGCTGGCCGGAGAGGTGGTCAGGGCGGATGCCGATCCCATGGAACTCGGCGACGGTCGGACACGATGGTTTCGCTGGGAAATTCGTCCCTGGCTGAAAGCCGACCGGGCCGTCGGGGGGATCATCATACTCAGCGAGGACATCACCGAGCAGCGCGAGAACCAGGCGCGCCTGGTCATCGAGGCGAAACGCGCGAAGGCGTTGCTGGAGTTGCCGATCGCCGCGGAATCACTGGATGAGAAGGCTTTCATGCAGCGCGGTCAGCAGCTGGCCGAGAATCTCACTGACAGCAACATCGCCTTCATCCACTTTGTTCACGACGACCAGGAGACGATCGAGTTGGCAAGCTGGTCCCGCCGGACACTGGAGGACTTTTGCACGGCCGACTACGAAAGCCATTACCCCGTCAGCAAGGCCGGCATCTGGGCGGATGCGCTGCGCCGGCGCGAGGTCGTCGTGTGCAACGATTATGCGAGCTTCCCGGACAAGCAGTGGCTGCCCGACGGACATGCCGCGTTCCGGCGGATACTGACCGTGCCGGTCATCGAAAACGGTCGGGTCGTCATGCTCATGGGCGTCGGCAACAAGCGTACTGACTACACCGACGCCGACAAGGAGACGGTGCAGCTGATCGCCGACCAGGTGTGGCGCATCGTGCAGAAGCGGCGCGCCGAGAACCGGCTCCGCCAGCTCTCGCTCGCCATCGAGCAGAGCCCCGACAGCATCGTGATAACGAACCTCGACGCCGAGATCGAGTATGTCAACGAGGCTTTCCTGCGGACCAGCGGTTATGCGCTGGACGAGGTCCTCGGCCGCAATCCGCGCATTCTGCGCTCCGGCAAGACCCCGCGCGCGCATTACGAAACCATGTGGGCGGCACTCTCCGCAGGCGACAACTGGAAAGGCGAGTTCTACAACCGGCGCAAGGACGGCAGCGAGTACGTCGAGCTCGGACACGTGGCGCCCCTGCGCCAGCCCGACGGCACGGTCACGCATTACGTGGCGGTCAAGGAGGACGTCACTGAGCGCAAGCGGATCGACGAAGAACTCGCACAGCACCGCGACCGGCTGGAGGAGCTCGTACGGGAGCGTACGCTACAGCTCGAGGAAGCGCGTGGCCGCGCCGAAACGGCGAGCCGTTCCAAGAGTGCCTTCCTGGCGAACATGAGCCACGAGATTCGCACTCCGTTGAACGCCATCGTGGGCCTGGTCCATATCCTGCGGGGGGACGAAGCGACGCCGGAGCAGCTCGAGAAACTCGAGCGGGTCGAGAACGCGGCGGGTCACCTGCTGTCCATCGTCAGCGACATCCTGGACATCTCGAAGATCGAGGCCGGCAAATTCGTCCTGGACAGCCAGGATTTCCGTCTCTCGGCGGTGCTCGATCATGTCCGCTCGATGATTTCCGCGAACGCCCGGGAGAAAGGACTCGACGTCAGCATCGACCCCGACGGCGTGCCGTATTGGTTGCGGGGCGACCCGGCGAGGCTCCGGCAGGCGCTGCTCAACCTGGCGGGCAATGCCGTCAAGTTCACCGAACGGGGCACGATCCAGCTTCGCGCGCAGCTGTTGGCCGAGGATGCCGACGGACTGCGGGTCCGTTTCGAGGTCGAGGATACCGGGATCGGCATCGCGCCCGAGCGCGTCGGGCAATTGTTCCAGGCCTTCGAGCAGGGCGATGCCTCGGTGACGCGCAACTACGGCGGCACGGGACTCGGCCTGATGGTGACACGCAGGCTGGCGGAGCTGATGGAGGGGCGCGCCGGGGTACGGAGCGAGCTGGGTGCCGGCAGCGTGTTCTGGTTCGAGGTTCGCATTTCGCGGGGCCGCGGCGTCGAACCGCCCGATATTTCGGCGCCTGAACCGCCGGCCACGGGAGCGGATGCTTTCGCGCCGTACCGCAAAGCCCGGGTCCTGCTGGTGGAAGACAATGCCGTCAACCGTGAAGTGGCCGAGGCCCTGCTGCATGGTGTCGGCTTGTCGGTGGAATGCGCGATGGACGGGCTCGAAGCGCTCGAGCGCGTCACGGCGGGTCGTTATGACCTGGTGCTGATGGACGTCCAGATGCCCCGCATGGACGGCTTCACCGCGACCCGGCGGATTCGGGCGATTCCCGGCTGCGAATCGTTGCCGATCCTTGCAATGACGGCCAACGTGTTCGCGGAGGACCGCCGGCAGGCCTTTGCGGCCGGAATGAACGATTTCATCGCCAAGCCGGTGCAGCCCGAGTCGCTGTACCGCACCCTGCTGCACTGGTTGCGGGCCCGCGCCGCGGCTATGCGGAGCGACGACGACAGCGGGTTGGCTGCCGCGCCGCCGCCCAACGGTCGCGACGTGATTCCCGTACAGGACGGGACGACGGCGGCCGAAGTGCCGTCACTGGAGACGGTCGAGGGTCTCGACGCAGGGGCGCCGCTCGCCATTCTCGGGGGCGATGTGGATGCGTACCTCCGCCTGGTGCGCCAGTTCCTCCGTCAACACAGCGATGAGCCTGAACGGATGCAGGCGGCGTTGGGAGAGGCAGGCGAGGATGCGCTGCGCCGCAGGGCGCATTCGGTCAAGGGAGCCGCTGCATCACTGGGGGCGCACCGGGTCGCGGCGATCGCAGCCGAGCTGGAGCAGGCTGCAGCCGGTCATGCGCTGGAGGGTACCCGCCTGGACAGTCTGCTGGATGACCTGGCGGATGCGCTCGCCGCGCTGGCGCCGTTCGCCGATGCGGCAAGAGATGCGCTGTCGCCCGACGGCGGGTCGGATCCAGCGCCACAGTCCGCGGACCCGGCCGAATTGCTCAACCGCCTCGAGGCACTGTTGAGCGCCGACGACACCGGGGCCATCACGACATACGAACTCCACCGTCATTCCATGACCGCGGCGTTCGGTGATGCAGCGCACGAGCTGGGCCGGCACATCGAGGACTTCGATTTCCCGGCTGCGCTGCAGTTGCTCAGGCAGATGCGAGAATGATGTCGCCAGGTTTCAGAACGTCCAGACGACGCCGACACTCAGCAGCGACACGTCGGTGTCCTCGACATCGAAGTACTCGTATTCGCCGCGCACCTCCGCCGAGAACAGGCTGAAGCGCAACCCGATGCCGTAGGCGGGATCGGTGCCGCTGTCGCTGGCCACCCGGGTGCCGTTCACGGTGGCGTCAGCGGACCAGTCGATGAAGCCGGCCTTCGCGAACACGCCGACCGGTCCCAGTTCGAGGCCGGCCAGGCCGAACACGTCCCAGCCCGTCAGTTCGAAGCCGACGTCGTTGCCTGCGATACGGTCCGTTGGCTGGCCGAAATCGACATAGCCGCCCTCGATGGCGAGATCGATGACGAAAGCATCGATGTTGAAGCCCCCGAAAGCCTTCCAGGCCGAATCGCCGTCGTCGAAATCGAGCGATCCCGTGCCCGGATCGGCGATGTCGGCGTCCACGAGCGAACGGCCGATGCTGCCGCCGACATAAAAGCCGGAATCGGCATGTGCCGGAACGGACGTCGCGAGGCCGGCGAGCAGCAGTATTGCTGCGGCCGGGACGGCTGCGACAGCCGGGACGGCTCGGCGGGTGAGTTCGATGGTGCCTGTCTTGTCCATGTCGATGACTCCGTTAAGCGAAACAACATGCCCGTGTGCGGGCACCCGGAACACTGAGTCTAGCGCCTCAGCTCCTGCGTGAGGTGCGGCTCGATCAGCGCCAGCAGCGACTCGTGGATCTTCGGGTTGCCCGCCACCACGTTACCGCTCTGCTGCCAGCCGTCGCGCCCGCTGAGGTCCGTGACGATGCCGCCGCACTCCTGGATCATCAGCGCGCCGGCCGCGATGTCCCAGAGCTTGAGGTCGATCTCCCAGAAGCCGTCCAGGCGCCCGGCGGCCACGTACGCGAGATCGAGCGCCGCGGCGCCGGGACGGCGCACGCCGGAGGTCGCTTTCATGGCGTCCTTGAGCATGTCCATGTAGGCATCCAGCCAGGCGGAACCCGGCCGGTAGGGGTAACCGGTCCCCACCAGGGATTTCTCCAGCAGGCGCGTGTCGCTGACCCGCATCCGCCGGCCGTCCACCGTCGCGCCGGCGCCGCGGCTGGCGGTGAACAGTTCCTGGCGCAGCGGATCGTAGATGACGCCGTGCTCGAGACGCCCACGGTGCATGACCGCGATCGACACGCAGAACACCGGGAAGCCGTGCAGGAAATTGGTCGTGCCGTCCAGCGGGTCGATGATCCACGTGTACTCGGCCTCACCGTGCGCGCCGCTCTCCTCGGCGAGAAAGGCATGGTCCGGGTAGCTGCGCTGCACCGTCTGGATGATGTCGAGCTCAGCCTTGCGATCCACTTCGCTGACGAAGTCGTTGCGCCCCTTCGAGTCCACCTTGATGGCGTCGAGCTGGTTCATGTGGCGGACGATCAGGTCGCCCGCGCGGCGTGCGGCGCGAACGCCGATATTCAAGAGAGGGTGCATCGCGTGGTCTCCTCCGGCGGCGGGCGGGCGGCATGCCGGTTCCGCGCGCCGGAGCGGCTAGTAGCCGGTTAGAATAGCAACTCGAACCACTTCGTGCAGGCCTTTCGAGAGACATGAGCATTCCCGTACGCATCGTGCTGGTCGGCACCACCCACCCCGGAAACATCGGCGCCGCAGCCCGGGCGATGCGCACCATGGGGCTCGATCGCCTGACCCTGGTGGCGCCGCGCACCTTCCCCAGCGAGGAAGCCACCGCGCGCGCCGCGGGTGCCGATGAAGTGCTGGCCGGCGCAAGGGTCTGCGAACGCCTCGACGAGGCGCTGGCGGATTGCCGTTTCGTCATCGGCACCAGCGCGCGCCTTCGCGCCCTGTCCTGGTCCACCTTCACGCCACGCGAAGCCGCTCCCCGCCTGCTGGCGGAAAGCGCGCAGGGTGAAGTCGCGGTGGTGTTCGGGCGCGAGAGCAGCGGCTTGAGCAACGACGAACTTGCGAGTTGCCATGCCCTGCTGCATGTGCCGACGGATGAAAGCTTCAGTTCGCTGAACCTCGCCATGGCGGTGCAGATCGTGGCCTACGAGCTGCGCCTCGCCCTGCTGGCGGGCGTCGCGCCCGAACCGCCCCCGGAGCGCGTGGATCCGCTGGCGACCGTGGACGACCTCGAGCGTTTCTACGCGCACCTGGAAAGGACGCTGGTCGATGCCGGTTTTCTCAATCCGGCAAACCCGCGGCATCTCATGATGCGCCTGCGCCGCTTGTTCAGCCGGGCGCTCCCCGAAGAAAAGGAAGTGCGGATCCTGCGGGGCATTCTCAGTGCACTTGCGCCGGTTCGCGCTGCGGCTGATGGCGATGAGACACGCGAGGCGGGGACGCGTTAAGGTAATGGCAGTTGGCCCACCCGAAGGGCCGGGGATCACCATGACGATACAGCCGCCCGTCTATCTCGATTACGCCGCCACCACGCCGGTCGATGCCCGGGTGGTCGAGCGCATGGTCGAGTGCCTGGGCCGGGACGGCTGCTACGCGAACCCGGCGTCGAGTTCCCATGGCCCGGGGCGCGCCGCACGGGGCCGCGTCGAGGCGGCGCGTCGCGAGGTGGCGGCCGTGCTGGGTGCGCGGCCGACGGAGATCATCTGGACCTCGGGAGCGACCGAGTCGGACAACCTGGCGATCACGGGTGCAGCGCGTTTTCATGCCGACCGCGGGCGCCACATCGTGACCAGCCGCACGGAGCACAAGGCGGTGCTGGATACCTGCCGCCAGCTTGAGAAGGAGGGCTGGCAGGTCACCTACGTGGCGCCGGGTCCCGGGGGGATCGTCACGGCGGCCGAGATCGAGCCGGCCCTGCGGCCCGATACGGTACTGGTGTCGGTGATGCACGTGAACAACGAGATCGGCACGATCAACGACCTGCCCCCCATCGGCGCGCTGTGCCGGGAGCGCGAAGTGTTGTTCCACGTGGATGCCGCCCAGGCCGTCGGCAAGCTGCCCGTCGACGTGGATGCGCTCGGCGCGGACCTGCTGTCGGTGTCCGCGCACAAGGTCTACGGGCCCAAGGGGGTCGGCGCGCTCTACCTGCGGGGCAGCCCGCGGCGCCGTCTCGAGCCGCTGATCCACGGGGGCGGGCACGAGTGGGGCATGCGCTCGGGGACACTCGCGACGCACCAGATCGTCGGCATGGGCGAAGCGCTCAGGATCGCTGCGGCGGAACAGGCGGCGGAGGCCGAACGCCTCTGCGGCCTGCGGCGGCGTCTCTGGGACGGCATCGCCGGGCTGGGCGGCGTGCACGTGAACGGCGATGTCGAGCGGCGCGTCGCAGGGATCCTGAACGTCTGTTTCGAGGGGGTCGAGGGCGAAAGCCTGCTGTTCGGCCTGCGTGACCTCGCCGTGTCCAGCGGCTCCGCCTGCACCTCGGCGAGTCGCGAAGCGTCGTATGTCTTGCGGGCGCTCGGCCGGGACGACCAGCTGGCGCAGAGTTCGTTGCGTTTCAGCCTCGGGCGCTACAGCACGGTCGAGGAAGTGGATTACGCGATCCGCGTCATACGCGAACAGATCGATCGGTTACGGGGGCTGGCGCCGCAGGATGGCGAGGACGGCCGGGAGGCGATGTGACGATGGATGCGGGGATACTGGACTACTCGGGCGAGGTGCGTCATCGTTTCGAGACGGCGCCGCGCCATGGGCGGGTGCTGGCACAGGCCCACGAACGGCTCGCCGGGGGCGCGGGCGAGCCGCGGCGGGGGGTGCGCGTGGAGTTCGAGGCGCGGGTTCGCGGCGGGCGGATCCTCGAGTGCCGCTTCAGGGCCTACGGGTGTCCCCACGTGATCGCGGCGGCCTCCTGGGTCGCCGAGCACGCCGAGGGGCGCGCGCTGGACGAACTCGACTGGCTCGACCCGCGGGCGCTGGCCGCGACGCTGGAGGCGCCGGCACACAAACTGGGCAACCTGCTGGTCGTGGAAGATGCTTTCCGCGCCTGCGTCGCGGGGAAACCTGCGGCGGCCGGCTGAAACCCTTAACAAGGCCATGGCGGCTTGCCGCCATGCCGACGAACGACGAGGAGCAATAGCACGATGGCCATTACCCTGACCGAATCGGCGGCTACGCGCGTCAAGGATTACCTGGCGCGCCGTGGCGGAGGCGCGGGCATTCGCCTGGGCGTGAAGCGCACCGGGTGCTCGGGCTGGGCATATGTTGTTGATTATGCAGACGATGTAGCGAGCGAGGACGTCGTTTTCGAGGACCGCGAGGTGCGCGTGTTCGTGGCGCCCGAGCATCTTCGCCTGATCGACGGGACGGAACTCGACTTCGTCAAGCAGGGTCTCAACGAGGCGTTCCGTTTTCGCAACCCCAACGTCAAGGGTGAATGCGGCTGCGGCGAGAGCTTCAACGTCTGATTGTACGCCCGGGTCCCGTCGCAGTAAGATAATCCGTTGCGCTCCGCGCGGACACGGAGTGCGACGCGTGGTCGCAGGATGCCGTTTTGTAACGCATTTCGACCAGAATCCAGACTGTGAATCCAAGGGAACCCCATGGCGATCGAACGCACGCTTTCCATCATCAAGCCCGACGGCGTCCAGAAGAACCTGCTCGGCGAGATCTACCGTCGCTTCGAGTCGGGCGGCCTGCAGGTGATCGCTGCGCGGATGCGGCATCTCTCGCCGGCCGAGGCGGGCGCCTTTTATGCCGTGCATCGCGAACGGCCTTTCTACCAGGACCTGGTGAGCTACATGACGTCGGGACCGGTCATGGTCAGCGTGCTGGAGGGCGAAAACGCCATTGCCAGGCATCGCGAGATCATGGGCGCGACGGATCCGGCGAAAGCCGATCCGGGCACGATTCGTGCAGATTTCGCGGACAGCATCGAGGAAAACGTCGTGCATGGCTCAGACGGCCCGGACACGGCGCGCGACGAGATCGCGTTTTTCTTCGCCGGCACCGAGATCTGCCCGAGGACGCGCTGAGCGCAGCATGAGCGACGCGCGCGTCAACCTGTTCGGCCTGTCCCGCGAGGGGCTGGAAGGGTTTTTCGCCGGGCTCGGCGAGAAGCCGTTTCGCGCGCGCCAGCTCATGACCTGGATGTATCGCTTCGGCAACGCCGATTTCGCCACCATGACCGACATCTCCAAGGCACTGCGCACGCGCCTCGCGGAAATCGCCGAGATCAGGACGCCGGAGATCCGCTCCCTGCACGACGCCGGCGACGGCACGCGCAAGTGGATGCTATCGATGGACGGCGGCCAGGCGATCGAGACGGTGTTCATCCCGGAACCGGCGCGCGGGACGCTGTGCATATCCAGCCAGGTCGGCTGTGCGATGGATTGTTCGTTTTGCGCCACCGGCAAGCAGGGCTTCAACCGCAACCTCTCCGCGGCGGACATCGTCGGCCAGGTGTGGCTCGCCAACCGCGAGCTGGGGTACCGCCAGGACGGCGACCGGATCATCACCAACGTGGTGTTCATGGGCATGGGGGAACCGCTGGCGAACTATCGCCAGGTCCTCCCCGCGATCCGCGTGCTGATCGATGATTTCGGGTTCAATATTTCCCGTCGCCGTGTGACCGTGAGCACCTCCGGGCTGGTGCCGCAGATCGACCGGCTCGCCGAGGACTGCAACGTCGCGCTCGCGGTGTCGCTTCACGCGGCCGACGATGCGCTGCGCGATGCCCTGGTGCCGATCAACCGGCGTCATCCCATCGAGGAGTTGCTCGAGGCCTGCTGGCGCTACGCCGAGCGCGGCGCCGGGCGGCACATCACCTTCGAGTACGTGATGCTCGACGGCGTCAATGACGGGGAGGCCGACATGCGGCGGCTCGCGAAACTGCTGGCCAATCGGCCCGCCAAGGTCAACCTGATTCCATTCAATCCTTTCCCGGGCACCGACTATCGCCGCTCGCCGCTCCCGGTCATCGAGCGGTGTCGCGACCAGTTGCTGCGCAAGGGCGTGCGCACGACCATCCGGCGCACGCGGGGCGACGACATCGACGCGGCCTGCGGCCAGCTGGCCGGCCAGGTCAACGACCGGATGCGCTACCGGCTCGGGAACAAGCTGGTCAGCATCTCTGCGAGGGCGTCATGAGCTTTTTCCGGATCGTCCTTGTCGTCGCCGCGATCGTGGCGGCGGGCTGCGCCACCACGTCGTCGGACAGCCAGGTATCGAACAGCGACGCGGCGCGTTACAACGTGCAGCTGGGCATGAGCTACCTGCAGCGCGGCGACCTCGAGGGGGCGCGCGAGAAGCTGGAACGGGCCGTGCAACAGGATCCTTCCCTGCCCGCGGCCCATGCCGCACTCGGCATCCTCTACGAGCGGGCCGGCAAGCTCGAGCGGGCCGGAGAGCACCTGCGCCGCGCGACGCGCCTGGCGCCCGAAGATCCGAACATGCTGAACAGCTACGGCGGGTTCCTGTGTCGGCGGGGCGACCGCCAGGAAGGCATCCGCTATTTCGAGATGGCGGCGTCCAACGCCTATTACCGGACGCCCGAGACGGCGCTGATCAACGCGGGCGTCTGCGCGCGCGGCATTCCGGATGCCGCACTGGCCGAGGATTTCTTCCGCCGGGCGCTCGACCGCAACCGCGGCAATGCCGAAGCGCTGCTGCAACTGGCCGACCTGAGCCTCCAGACGGAGCGTTTGCTGCAGGCTCGCGCCTTCCTGCAGCGCTACGAGTCGGTCGCTGAGCACTCTGCTTTCAGCCTGGCGCTGGGCCTGCGGATCGAATCCGCCGCGGGGGACGATCGTGCCGCAGCGGACTACGCCGCCCGCCTGCGCCGCGAGTTTCCGGAATCGCGCGAAGCGAGGAATCTGCCATGAGCCAAGAACATGAAGCCGCAATGCACGAGGCACCGGAGGAGATCGTCTCGCCGGGCGCCCAGCTGCGGGCCGCGCGGCAGCAGGCCGGCTGGACGGCGGAGCGACTCGCCGCCGAACTCGGCCTGCCCCTCGAGCGCATGCACGCGCTGGAACGAGACGAGCACGACAGCTTCGGCGGAATCGTGTTCGTGCGCGGCTACCTGCGGCGTGCGGCCGGCCTGCTCGGGATTCCCGCCGCGGAGCTGATTGCGGCCTTCGAGGCCTGTTGTGACACGACCCGGCCGGCGGAGGTCGTTCCCGGCCTGCCGCCCGGACGGATGCCCGGCCGCGGCCTGCCCGGCTGGGCCGGCCCGATGGTCGGGGCCATTGCCGTCCTGGGGGTCGTCGCCGCCACGTGGTGGCTCGCCGAGCGCGGCGGCCCGGCGGGGCCTGCGCTGGAGCAGGCGACGCGCGGCCAGCCGGCAGGACTGGAATTCAGCGTGCCGCGCGAGCCCGATGCGCAACGTCCCGAGGATATGGCAGACCCGGCGCAGGAGGCGGTGCAGTCCGCGACGGCAAGCGACGATGCCGAGACCCCGCCGGCGCGGGTCGCCGATGCTGCCAGCGATTCGCCCGGCGCCGCACGGGAACTGTCCGCGCCCGACAACCCGGAGCCGGCAGAGCCGGCGGAGCCTGCGGCGTCGTCGGCCGCGACGGTCGTGGCGTCACCCGAGCCGGCCATCCCGCCTCCGGGCACCGTAGACCTGCGCCTGGAGTTCACCGAGGACTGCTGGCTGGAGGTGACGGATGCGCTCGGGCGTCGGCTCGCCTACCGGCTTTATCGTGCGGGCGATGTCGCCCGCCTGCGCGGCAAGGCGCCGGCCACGGTCTTTCTCGGCAACGCCGACGGTGTACGGATGACGGTCGACGATACGCCGATCCCGGTGCGCCCCGCGCGTCGCGACGGCACGGCCCGCCTGACGGTCGGCGGCGGCGCCGGCTGATCCCGGGAGTCTTGCATGGCGGCCGCAATCCAGCCCGTCCGGGGCATGAACGACATACTGCCGGATGTGACACCGACGTGGCAGTGGGTGGAGCGTACGGCCCAGGCCGTCTTCGCCGCTTACGGGTATCGCGAGTTGCGCATGCCGCTGGTCGAGCGCACGGAGCTCTTCAGCCGTTCGATCGGCGAAGTCACGGACATCGTCGAGAAAGAAATGTACAGCTTCACCGATCGCAACGGCGATCGGTTGAGCCTGCGCCCGGAGGCCACCGCGAGCTGCGTGCGGGCCGCGATCAGCAACGGCCTCATCCACAACCAGCAGCAACGACTCTGGTATGCCGGGCCGATGTTCCGCTACGAGCGCCCGCAGAAGGGCCGCTACCGACAGTTTCACCAGGTGGGTGCGGAGGCGCTGGGTTTCGCCGGTCCGGACGTCGATGCGGAGCTGATTCTCATGTCGGCGCGCCTGTGGCAGGCGCTGGGGCTTCAAGACCTGCAGCTCGAGTTGAATTCGCTGGGTACGCCGGCGTCCCGCCGGGATTATCGCGCTCTGCTGGTCGAGTATTTCATGGCGCATCGCGATGCTCTTGACGAAGACAGCGTACGGCGGCTGGAGCAGAACCCGTTGCGCATCCTCGACAGCAAGAACCCGGAGATGCGTGCGCTGATCGCGGCGGCGCCGGTGATCACCGATCACCTCGATGCGGAATCGGCGGTGCACTTCGAGCAGCTGAAGGCGGCGCTGGATGCGGCCGGGGTGTCCTATCGGGTCAACCCGCGGCTCGTGCGCGGGCTCGACTACTACAGCCGCACGGTGTTCGAATGGCTGACCGACCGGCTGGGCGCGCAGGCCGCCGTGTGCAGCGGCGGTCGCTACGACGGCCTCGTCGAACAGCTCGGGGGCCGGCCCACGCCGGCGATCGGCTGGGCCCTCGGGATGGAAAGGCTGGTCGAACTGGTGCTGGACGGCGCGCCCGCGGCCCGTGTGGCGCACGCCTACCTGGTGCCGGTGGGCGACGCTGCGCAGGCCGCCGCGCTCGCAATGGCGGAAACCCTGCGGGATCATGTTCCCGGCCTGCGCCTGCAAACCCATTGCGGCGGCGGCTCGCTGAAGGCAGCGATGAAGAAAGCGGACCGCAGCGGCGCCACGTTGGCCCTGATCCTCGGCGACGACGAGCTCGCGGCCGGCCAGGTGCGCGTCAAGCCGTTACGCGGAGACGGTGAACAAGCCGCGCTGGATCCGGCGCAATTGCGCGGGCAACTGGCGGCTCTCGTGGGGGCCGAACAGGCCTGACCGACCATCATGAACTGAACCGCCGGCCGGGCCCGGCGCGGTGACGGAGAACGAAGTGGAAGATTATCTTTCTGAACGCGAACAGGTCGACCGGATCCGCCAGTGGTGGAAGGAAAACGGTGCGTGGATCATCGTCGGCCTCGGCGGCGGCCTGTTGGCGCTCGCGGGCTGGAACTGGTGGCAGAACTACCAGGAGGAGCGGGCCGCGCAGGCGTCGGCGCTCTACTCGGTTGTGGCCGAGGCCGCGATGGAGGAGCGCGTGGATGAAGTCAGGCTCGGCGTGGAGCGCCTGGCCTCTGGTCATGCGGGCTCGCCGTACCTGCAGCACGCGCGCATGGCGCTGGCGGCGGCATCGGTGCGCTTCGGCGACACGGACGCGGCCATCGCCGAGCTCGAGCGGGTGCTCGCGGACGCTGCGGATCCGCAGCTCAGGCTGGTGGCGCGCCTGCGCCTCGCGCGGGTCGTGCTCGCGACCGGCGATCAAGATCGCGCCCTCGAACTGGCGCGCGGCGCCGACGGCGGCGCCTTCGCCGCCGCGCTGCTCGAGGTCGAAGGCGATGCCCTGGCGGCGCGTGGCGAGGATGCCGCGGCGCGCGATGCGTACGAGCAGGCCATCGCGGCGGGGCAGGGCGCGCCCGGCATCATCGACGAGGCCTTTGTTCAGCTGAAGCTCGAGGCCCTCGGGCAGGGCGTCCCGGGCGCCGCCGACGCCGCCGCCGACGCCGACGCCGACGTCGGAGGCGAGACTTCGTGAGAATCCGCCCCCGCGCATGGCTGTGGCCCCTGGCGTGTTCGTTGTTCCTGGTCGGCTGCGGGATGTTCGGTTCGGAGGACGAACCGATCGAGCCGCCGGCCGAGTTGACCGAGTTCGATGCTTCCCTGGCCGTCCGCGAGGCCTGGGACGTGCGCGTCGGGTCCGGCGCCGAGGAGTTGAACCTCGCTTTGCGGCCGGCAGTCGAGGGGGGGCGGGTCTACGCGGTGGGACGCGACGGCGTGCTCCACGCGCTGGACCTCGAAACCGGTGACGTGACATGGAAGGTGGATACCGAGTTGCGCGTATCGGCCGGTCCTGCAGTGGGCCACGGGCTGGCCGTGCTCGGCACGACGAGCGGCATACTGGCCGCCTTCGACCTGGCGGACGGGGCCGAGTTGTGGCGCACCGACCTCTCGGGCGAAATACTCGCTGCGCCCGACATCGCGCCGACGGCCGTCGTGGTGCGCACGGTCGACGGCAAGTTGCGGGCGCTGAGCGCCGACACGGGTGCGGAACTCTGGATGGTGGAACATCGGCCGCCACGGCTGTCGCTGCGTGGCACGGCCGGGCCCGTCATCGTGGGCGAGATCGTGGTGGCCGGCTTCGACAATGGCCGGATTGGCGCGTATGGGCTGCGGGATGGCGAGCCGTTGTGGGAAAACACGCTGTCATTCGGCCGGGGCCGCACCGAGATCGAGCGGCTTGCCGATGTCGATGCCACGCCGCAAGTCGTCGGCCAGGACGTCTACATCGTGAGCTATCGCGGCCGTCTCGTGAACGTGACCGCCGCGTCCGGGCAGCTGCTCTGGGCCAATGAGATATCCAGCTACAGCGGCCTCGACGTGGACTGGACGACGGTGTTCGTCACCAACGACGAGAGCGTGGTGCTGGCCCTGAACCGTTCCAGCGGCGCCGAACTCTGGAGCCAGGATGCATTGCGCATGCGGGCCCTCACCGCGCCCGGGGCGATCGGCAACAGCGTCGTGGTCGGGGATTTCGAAGGCTGGCTGCATTGGCTCGACGCCGTCACCGGCGCACTGCAGGCGCGTCACCGGCCGGGCAAGGCGGCATTCGTCACGCGGCCGGTGGCCAGCGGTGGGGTGCTGGTCGTGCAGGACGAGGCCGACCGGGTGTACGCCTTGCGCGCGGAGCCGCGAGGCTGAGGCCTCGCCCGCGATGCTTCCCGTCGTCGCGCTGGCAGGCAGGCCGAACGTCGGCAAGTCCACGCTGTTCAACCTGCTGACCCGCACCCGGGATGCGCTCGTCGCGGATCTCCCGGGGTTGACGCGGGATCGCCAGTACGGCTTCGGCCGCATGGGGCCCGTTCCCTACATCGTCGTCGATACCGGCGGGTTGAGCGGTGCGCAGGACGAGCTCGACGGCCTCATGGCCCGCCAGACCCTGCGGGCTCTGGACGAGGCGGATGTCGTGTTGTTCATGGTCGATGCCCGGGAAGGGCTCACGGCCAGCGACGAGCGGGTGGCCGACCTGCTGCGCCGTCGCGGCCGTCCCGTCCGGCTGGTCGTGAACAAGGCGGAAGGGCAGAGCGCCGCGATGGTCGCTGCCGAGTTCCATCGCCTGGGGATCGGCGAGCCGGTCGTCATCTCCTCGGCTCATGGCGACAACGTACGGGCGCTGATGGACGACGTGCTTGCGCCTTTTCCCGGTACCGACGAGACGGATGCCCCGGAACGCGCGTCGGATGCGATTCGCGTGGCCGTCATCGGCCGGCCCAACGTGGGCAAGTCCACGCTGATCAACCGCATGGTCGGCGAGGACCGGCTGGTCGCGTTCGACCAGCCCGGCACCACGCGCGACGCGGTCGAGGTGCCCTTCGAGCGTGACGGCGAACGCTACCTGCTGGTCGACACCGCAGGCATCCGGCGCCGTTCGCGCGTTTCGGAAGCCATCGAGAAGTTCAGCATCGTCAAGACGCTCGGCGCCATCGATGCGGCTTCCGTGGTGGTCGCGGTGATCGACGCGCGCGACGGGGTCACGGAGCAGGACGCCAGCCTCCTCGGGCTCGCGGCGGAGCGCGGTCGGGCCATGGTGATCGCCGTCAACAAGTGGGACGGCCTGCCGCCGGATCAACGCGACGCAGTGCGCCGCCAGCTCGACCTCAAGCTGACTTTCGTCGACTATGCGCCCATCCAGTTCATCTCCGCGCTGCACGGCACGGGCGTCGGCGACCTGTTCGCCCTCGTGACCCGCAGCCACACCGCCGCACACCGGTCACTGTCCACGCCGGAACTGACCCGGACCCTGCAGGATGCGGTCACGGCGCACCAGCCGCCGCTCGCGCGCGGGCGGCGCATCAAGCTGCGCTACGCGCACCAGGGCGGGCGCAATCCCCCGGTGATCGTCGTCCACGGCAGCCAGGCCGAGTTGTTGCCGGCCTCCTACCAGCGTTATCTTGCGAATACCTTCCGCAAGGTGTTCCGCTTGCAGGGCACGCCGGTGCGCATCGAATTGCGCTCGGGTGAAAACCCGTACGCGGGCCGGCGCAACACGCTGACGCCGCGCCAGGAAAGAAAACGCGAGCGCATGATGCGTCACGTGAAGAAACCGCGCTGAACCGACCGGAGGTACCGCGGCCATGAGCAAGGTGAAAAAAATGATTACGGCGCCGAGATTCGCCCCCAGCGAGGCCCGTGCAGCCACAGGCGCACGGCGCTTCGTGCGTCTCGACACGCCGTTCCGCATGCACCGGGGCGGCGTCCTGCCGCGCCTCGATATCGCCTATGAGACGTGGGGGGAACTCGACGCCCAGGGCGGCAATGCGGTGCTGCTGTTCACCGGCCTGTCGCCGTCGGCGCATGCCGCGTCGTCGCCGGAGGACCCGGCCTCCGGATGGTGGGAGGAGATGGTCGGGCCGGGACGCCCCATCGACACCCGCCGCTGGTTCGTCATCTGCGTCAACTCGATGGGCAGCTGTTTCGGCACGACCGGGCCCGCCTCGATCGATCCGCGCAGCGGCCAGCCGTACCGGCTGAACTTCCCGGTCCTGACCGTCGAGGACATCGCTGCGGCCGGGCGCGAGGTCGTGCGGCACCTCGGGATCCGCAAGCTGCACTCCGTCATCGGCCCGTCTTTGGGCGGCATGACGGCGCTGGCGTTCTGCACGATGTTCCCCGAGATGAGCTACGGCCTGGTGGCGATCTCTTCGGCCGCCCGCTCTACCTCGTTCGCCATCGCGCTGCGCTCCCTGCAACGGGAAATCATTCGCAGCGATCCCGCCTGGCTGAAAGGCGAGTACGCCACGGAGCATCCGCCGCTGGTGGGTATGCGCCTCGCGCGCAAGCTCGGCATGATCACGTACCGCTCGGCAGAGGAGTGGGACCAGCGTTTCGGCCGGGAGCGGGCGGGCGGCGAACATGACGCGGGCGACCAGTTCGGGGTCGATTTCGAAGTCGAATCCTATCTCGAGCACCACGCGCAGAAGTTCGTCGGCCAGTTCGATCCGAACTGCTACCTGTACCTGTCGCGCGCCATGGACCTGTTCGATGTCGCCGAACACAGCGGTTGTGTCGCCACGGAGCTGTCGAAACCCGGCATCGAGCGGGCCCTGGTCATCGGCGTGGAGACCGATTTTCTCTTCCCGCTGCACGAGCAGGAACAGCTGGCCGAGTGCCTGGAGCGCCCCGGCCGCGAAGTGGAGTTCGTCGGTCTCCCGTCACTGCAGGGTCACGACTCCTTCCTCGTGGACATGGACGGCTTCCGCCCGGTGATCGCGCGTTATTTCGACCGGTCCTGAGGTCCGCTCTGGGTTCCGGCCCCGGCCCGCGCCTGCAGCCGCCCGCGAGCGAGCCGGATCTCGAGCGCTTCGCCCGGTGCCACCGCCGCAGGGTCCAGCAACACCGTGCCATCGGCCGCGCGGCTGACGATCGCGTAACCACGCTCGAGGGTGGCCAGCGGGCTCACGGCGTGCAGGGTGCGTGCGGCGCTTTCATATCGCCCTCGCAGGCTCGCCAGGCGCTGACTCACGGCCCCCTGGAGGCGCCGCTCCAGTTCGTCCAGCCGCTGCCCGGTCTGGCGCAATCGATTGCCGGGATGGGCGATTGCCAGGCGTCGCTCCTGCCATGACAGCCGTTCCCGGCGGGACCCCAGCAAGCGGCGCATCGCGGCCCGCAGGCGCCCCGCATCCGCGTCCACCCGGGCCAGCCAGTCCGCGGCGTCCGGAACGGCGATCTCGGCGGCGCCGGAGGGGGTCGGGGCACGCCGATCGGCCGCGAAGTCCGCGATCGTGAAATCCACCTCGTGGCCCACGCCGGAGATCACGGGGATGGCGCAGGCGCGGATGGCCCGCGCCACGACCTCCTCGTTGAAGCTCCACAGGTCCTCCAGCGAGCCGCCGCCCCGCGCCAGGATCAGCACATCGCACTCGGCCCGTCGGCTTGCCAGCTCGAGCGCCGCGGCGATCCGGGCGGCGGACCCCTCGCCCTGGACCGGCACCGGGTACACCAGCACGGGGACGGCAGGGAAGCGGCGCGCCAGCACGTGCACGATGTCGCGTACGGCCGCGCCGCTGGGCGAGGTGATCACGCCGATGCGGGCGGGCAGCCGCGGCAGGGGACGCTTGGCCGCCTCGTCGAACAGCCCCTCGGCGCGCAGCCGGGACTTCAATTCCTCGAAGCGCCGGCGCAGCGCGCCTTCGCCCGCTTCCTCCATCCGCTCGATGATCAGCTGGTATTCGCCGCGCGGCTCGTAGACGCTGACGCGGGCCCGCACCAGCACCTGCAAGCCGTTGCGCGGCGTGAAGGCCACGCGCAATGCGGCGTTGCGCCAGAGGGCGCAGCGCACTTGGGCCGCCTCGTCCTTGAGGGAAAAATACACGTGGCCCGACGCGGGCCGCGCCAGGTTGGAAATTTCGCCCTCGAGCCACAGTGCAGGCAGGCCGGTCTCGATCAGGAGCCGGACCTCGCGATTGAGGCGCGAAATGGTCCACACGTCGCGTTCGGGCAGGTCGAAATCGTCAGCAGGCATCAGCGAATCATACCTCGAGATTTACCGTCGCCGGACCGGGGCGTAGAATGACGCGTTTACCTGATTCACCTTATCAGAGGGACCCCCAATGCGCCTGGTACAGGAAGCCCTCACGTTCGACGATGTTCTCCTCGAGCCGGCCTACTCGGCGGTCCTGCCGCGCGACGTCAGTCTCGGGACCCGTCTCACCGCGGAAATCACGATGCAGTTGCCGATCCTTTCCGCGGCGATGGACTCGGTCACCGAGGCGCGCCTCGCCATCGCGCTGGCCCAGGAAGGCGGCATCGGCGTGATCCACAAGAACATGACCGCGGAAGCGCAGGCCCGCGAGGTGCGGCGCGTCAAGAAATACGAAAGCGGGATCATCAACGATCCCATCACGGTGACCCCCGACAAGACCATCAGGGAGGTCCTGGAGCTGACCCGCGCCAAGGGCATCTCGGGCGTGCCGGTCGTCGACGGCGACCAGACGCTGGGGATCGTCACCAACCGGGACCTGCGCTTCGAGACGCGACTCGACCTGCCGGTTTCCGAGGTGATGACGCCCCGCGAGCGCCTCGTGACGGTGCGCGAGGGCTCCGCCAAGGAAGAAGTGCTCCAGCTGTTGCATCGCCACCGCATCGAGAAAGTGCTCATCGTCGACGGGGACTTCCGCCTGAAGGGCATGATCACCGCGAAGGATTTCCAGAAGGCGACCGATTTCCCCCGCGCCTGCAAGGACGAGCGCGGCGCCCTGAGGGTGGCGGCCGCCGTCGGCACCAGCGCGGATACTGACGAGCGCGTGGCTGCGCTGGCCGCCGCGGGCGTCGACGTGATCGTGGTCGATACCTCGCACGGTCACACCGAAGGCGTGCTGCAGCGGGTGCGTCGCGTCAAGCAGGCCTTCCCGGACATCCAGGTGATCGGCGGCAACATCGTCACCGGCGATGCTGCGAAGGCGCTCGTCGAGGCCGGCGCCGACGGCGTGAAGGTCGGCATCGGTCCCGGCAGCATCTGCACGACGCGCGTCGTCGCGGGCGTCGGCGTCCCGCAGGTCACGGCGGTGGCGAATGTCGCCGCGGCACTCGAAGGCACGGGCATTCCCTTGATCGCCGATGGCGGCATCCGCTATTCGGGCGACTTCGCCAAGGCGATCGCCGCCGGCGCCCACAGCATCATGGTCGGCGGGCTGTTCGCCGGGACCGAGGAGTCCCCGGGGGAGGTCGAGCTCTACCAGGGCCGTTCCTACAAGACTTACCGCGGCATGGGCTCGCTGGCCGCCATGTCGCAACGCAACGGTTCGAGCGACCGTTACTTCCAGGACGCCACCGACGAGATCGAGAAGCTGGTGCCCGAGGGGATCGAGGGCCGCGTGCCTTACAAGGGCAGCCTGCTGCAGATCATCCACCAGCTGGCCGGCGGCCTGCGCGCGGCGATGGGTTACACCGGTTGCAGCACCATCGAGGAGATGCGCACCAAGCCGAAGTTCGTGCGTATCACCAATGCGGGCGTCCGGGAGAGCCATGTGCATGACGTGGCGATCACCAAGGAAGCGCCGAACTACCGCGTGGATTGAGCGACCAGTCGAAATGAGCACCGATATCCATGCGCACCGCATCCTGATCCTCGATTTCGGCTCGCAGTACACACAGCTGATCGCGCGCCGCGTGCGTGAGGCGGGGGTCTACAGCGAGATTCGCGCGTGGGACTGTTCCGGCGAGGATATCCGGGCATTCGCACCTGCGGGGATCATCCTGTCCGGTGGGCCGGAGTCGGTGACCATCGAAGAAGGCCCGCGCGCTGCCGATACCGTGTTCGACCTGGGCGTCCCGGTGCTGGGAATCTGCTACGGCATGCAGACCATGGCGGCCCAGCTCGGCGGCGAGGTCGCCGGCTCGGCGCATCGCGAGTTCGGCTATGCCCGCGTCAGGGTCACTGCCTCCTCCAACCTGCTGGACGACATCGAGGATCACGAGGATTCGGACGGCAATCCCCTGCTCGACGTTTGGATGAGCCACGGCGACCGGGTCGAGGCGTTGCCCCCCGGCTTCGTCGCAATTGCCGGCACGGACAGCGCCCCGCTCGCAGGGATGGCCGACGACGGACGGCGTTTCTACGGGCTGCAGTTTCATCCCGAGGTCACGCACACCCGCCAGGGCAATCGCATCATTTCGCGCTTCGTCCACGATATCTGCGGCTGCGCCAGCGACTGGAATCCGGGCAACATCGTCGACGACAGCATTGCGCGCATCCGCGCCCAGGTCGGCAGCGACAAGGTGTTGCTCGGCCTGTCCGGGGGTGTGGATTCCTCGGTCGTGGCCGCGCTGCTGCACCGGGCGATCGGCGACCAGCTGGTCTGCGTGTTCGTCGATCACGGCTTGTTGCGCCTCAACGAGGGCGACCAGGTCATGGCCACCTTCGCGAGGCACATGGGGATCCGCGTCATCCGCGTGGACGCCGAGGATCGTTTCCTTGCCGCCCTCGCGGGCGTCTCCGATCCGGAAGAGAAGCGCAAGATCATCGGGGGGCTGTTCATCGAGGTGTTCGAGGAACAGGCGCAGCAACTCAGGGACATCGACTGGCTGGCGCAGGGCACGATTTATCCCGACGTGGTGGAATCCGCGGGATCGAGCACCGGCAAGGCGCACGTGATCAAGTCACATCACAACGTCGGGGGGCTGCCGGCGCGCATGCGCATGCGGCTGGTGGAACCGTTGCGCGAGCTGTTCAAGGACGAGGTGCGCAAGATCGGCCTGGAACTCGGCCTGCCCTGGGACATGGTGTATCGCCACCCGTTTCCCGGCCCAGGCCTCGGCGTGCGGATTCTCGGCGAGGTGCGCAAGGAATTCGCCGAGCTGCTGCGCAAGGCGGACGACATCTTCATCAGCGAACTGCGCAACCACGATCTCTACGAGAAGGTCAGCCAGGCGTTCGCCGTGTTCCTGCCGGTGCGCTCGGTCGGCGTGATGGGCGACGGTCGGCGCTACGACTACGTCATCGCACTGCGCGCCGTCGAGACCATCGATTTCATGACGGCGCGCTGGGCGCACCTGCCATACGAATTCCTCGACCTGGTGGGACGGCGCATCATCAACGAGATCGCCGGGATTTCCCGCGTCACCTACGACATCTCGGGGAAGCCGCCGGCCACGATCGAGTGGGAGTAACGTGGATCGACAAGTCATCATCGATGGCGGTTCATCCTGGGGACCTACCGACCAGATCGTATGAGAAGACAAAGACGATCGCGTTGAGCGACATGATCAACACGGCTCTCCCAGTAGCAATAGAGCAGCGTGGGCAGGATCAGCGCCAGCCATGAGTGGCGCGACTGCAGCGCCCGCCAATACGTAGCCAGTCATGCGGGGACCTCCGCTGGTGGTCAGGGAACAAAGCGCGCCAGTTGCGGACCTTGGGTGTTGCGGCTGGCGTCACTCCGCGCGGCGCGCGCGTGGTTGCAACCTTTCAGGCTGAGGCGCGGAGCAGGAGGGCGAAGAACGGGAACAGCGCCAGCACCGCCCAGAAAGCGCGTTGCGCCCACGGGAAGAAGTAGCTGAAGCTCACGTCGCGGGCAGTCAGGAAGGCCTGCTCAACGTCGATCGTGCCGGCGCTCTGCATGGCACGCCCGAGCAGGCGCGTGTTCTCGAGCCAGGCGCCGAATTCGTGCCCCTCCAGCAGCTCGAGAAACCATTCCGCGTCCTGGCGCGCGACCTCCCGGTGCAGTGCCTGGTCCATGACCTCGAGCATGCGGCCGACCTCGCCCACCGGCACACGACCCGGGTCGAGGCCGGCCGCGTGCATCCCCGCATGCACCGTCGGCCGGATCCTCTCGGTCATGTCATCGAACAGTCCCTTGTAAGCGCGTTCGACGCCGGCGAGTCCGGCGAGCGCCAGCCCGAGCACGACGAAGAACACGTAAGCGAGCGTACGCATCGATTCCGCGTTTTCTCGTGGCATGAGCAGCCGGTTGTTAAGCCAAGCGAGCACGAGCCCCAGCAGCAGCCCCGCGCCCAGGATCGCCAGCGACTCGGTCACATAGTCCATCCGCCCGGTCCCGGCGCTGTCAAAGGTCGGAAATGACCATGTTCATTTGATTGGCGTAAGCCTCGACTTCCGCCTGCGCCGTGATGATGACTTCGCAGCCGAGCTTCTGGCCAGCGTTATTGGTTACGTCGAAATACGCCGTGTAGCAGGTGAGCAGGTTGCCCAGGCCGATGAGCGCGACGAACAGCCCGACGAGGAACGGCACGTCGGAAGCAGTGATCATGATCAGTCCGAGGACAAGAAAAATCAGCCCGAACAGCAGGCGCTTGAACCAGAACTTCGAGACGCAGGCCACGGACGCGATGGTCTTCAGCGGCTGGGAGATGTTTACCTTGCCGAGCGGGATGATGCCGAACAGCGTGTTCGGATGCTTGCCGGTCAGGCGCTTGTTCGTGAGCACATAGTGCGCCTTGATCCAGAACAGGACGAGGTTCGGGCTGAAAGTGATTTCCTTGATGATGGCCTCGTCCTTCCCCAGTGTCGTATTCATGAGTGTCCCCTGTCGGTTTGCGTATGCCGGATTTTTTTGCGGTTCTGGTGCGAAGCGAGCTTCATGGGTCCCGCCGCGTGAGGATGAGCCCCATCGGCCCATGGAGGGCGTCGTTCCGTTTCGTGAGTACGAGCGTGCCCTGCGGCCCTGTCACCAGCACCTTGTCGTTCTCGAGCAGGTATTCGGCCACGACGGTCGTGCCGAGCACCGAGACGTTGACCCGCCCTTCGCCCTGGAACTCGTAGCGCGTGATGCCGAGCTCGTCCTCATAGGTGCCCACCAGTTCCGCCTGGCTGCAGCCGGCGAGCGCGAGCAACGCGAGCAACGACCACATTTCCCCGCGCCTGGATTTCATCGCCATGCTCCACGTCGCCCGAGTGGCCATTGAGCGCCAGCACGGGCTGGCGTGCATCGACAGCTAGCGGCGGTTACAGCCATTTAGCGGGAGATAGTGCAGGTTGCTCCACGCGGCGGGGCGGCCGTGCGGCCGCAGCATTGTGATATAAACGGCCATCCGGGTCCTTGCAGTGGCCGCAACCAGGCGCTGACCGAGACGGATGTCAGCCGGTACTCGAAATAGCCGGAGACGGGGCGTACGCGCCTCGCGGGCGCGCTTGTACCACGCGCTTACGGCCTGCGGCCTCCGCAGCCAGGCTGCACTCGCCGAGCGGATCGCGGATATCGAGGACCTGGAGCAGGCGCCCAAGGACCTCGTCAGCCGCGTGTTTCGCGAGCAGCCCGTCGAGCTGCAGACCATCGAACGGGTGGCCCGGGCGCTCGGCGTCGAGGCTTGGCAGCTCTACCTGACCAGTGATGAGAACGCCCAGCTTCCGGGGGACGGCGCGGCAGCCGGAGATGCGGACGCTGCTGTAGAAGCAGTGCCCGGTCCGCTTGCGGCACAGCCTGTAGCCCGGCCGCGGAGGCGCTGGCTAGCGCCCGCGTTCGCCGTCGCGGTCATGGCGGCCGCGGGGCTCTGGTGGTCCGGACTCGGGAGCGGGGATCGGGCGGCGGGCATTGCTGCGTTGCCGGGCAGGCTCCTGCCATCGGCGCAGCCCACGGTGGTGGTGCTGCCATCGCCGGACGATCCGGATGGCCTGCTCGCGGCTGCGCTGCGGCAAAAGCTCGAGCAGAAGTTCAGGCTCGCCGCGCCGACCGCCGACCTGCTGATTCATGGCATGGACTCCGATGAGGTCGCGGCATTGCTGCGCAGTGACGCGGTGGTCGAGGGTGAAATCCGCACGCTCGGGCGGTTCGCGGGGGTGCGGGTCTATCTCTATCGTGACGGCGCGCGCCAGCAGGTGTGGGCGGAAACGGTGCCGGCCGCGGGGCTGCAGGGTTGGCTCGACGCGGTCGCGGCGAGCGCCGTGCGGGCGATCGAGCATGCCCTCGGCGCGCCGGTCGCCGCCGAGGACTGGCCGGTGCATTATCCCCTGGCGCCCGTGCAGAACTATTACCTGGAGGGGCGCATGCATCTCGACGGCCCCTCGAGCGAGCTCAATATCCGCCGTGCCCAGGCGCGCTTCGAGGCGGCGCTGCGGCTCGACGCGAACTACGCGGAGGCGCATGCGGGGCTCTGCGAGGCGTTGCTCGAGGAGTACTGGATGGAGGATGCGCAGCGTGCGCTCAATGATGCGTCGCTCGCATGCGGACGGGCACTCCAGCTCGGGCCGGGCGCGGCGGCGACGCGGGTCGCGCATGCGCATTTCCTGCGTGTGACCGGGCGAGTGGAGGAATCCGCGCAGCATCTCCGTGCACTTCTGGAGGAGCGCCCGGGCGACAGTGCGGCGCTGGTGGGGCTCGCGCTGACCTTGCTGCAAGCGTACCGCAGCGAAGGAGACAGCGAGCTTCTCGAGGCAGCGCGCGCCGCTGCTCTCGAAGCGACGGAAGTTGAACCGGGTTTCTGGAAGCCGCCGTTCTGGCTTGCGAGTCTCGCGTATTTCGCGGGCGACCTGCCGGGGGCGATCGCCGCGGCCGAGGAAGCGCTTGCGCGCGACGAGAATGAATACGTGCTGGCCAACCTTGGTACGTTCTATTTCTGCGCAGAGCAGCTCGAGGACGCGCGTGGTGCGTACGAGCGCGCGAAGGCCGTCGCGCCGCAATCCTACGTCGGCGACGAATTTCTCGGCATGCTGTATTACCTGCTGGGCGATTACCCGAGAGCCACGCAGCTGCGCGAACAGGCGATTGAGCGCCTGAGCTCGGGCGGGCAGCCGGAGATTCACGAAATGTGGGGCAACCTGGGCGATGCCTACCTTCGCTCCGGGCGGCAGGAGGAGGCCGGTCCGGCATTCCTGCGCGCCGTGGAGATCGCGGAACGGGACGTGCTGCAGGGTATCGAGACCCCGGCGGATCGCGCATCGCGCGCCTATTACTACAGTCGGCTCGCGGATCTCATGCCGGACGGCCTGCCGGCCGACATCGAGACGCGCGTCAAGGCGGACCTGCTCGAGGCGCTCGAGCATTCGCTCGATCCCGGTACCGCCGTGCGCGTCGCCACCGCCTGGGTCCGCTACGAGCGCCCGGAGCTTGCCATGCGTGCTTTCGAACAGGCTACCAGCCGCTGCCGTGGCTACGCCCACACGCCGGGCCTGGACTCGCTCCGTCATTAGCGTCGCCTGTCGCTTTTCTTGCCTTAAATGCCGCTTTCCGGCGTTAACTGTCGATGCAGTGCGCAGCTCTCCGCCGCATGGTTGCGATTCCTGCCTGGCAAGGGGCCGGGCACCGGTGGGGGGATGATTCATGTACTCGCAACACGTAAATCGATGGCTTGCAGCGACGCTGGTGATGGCGGTGATGGCCGCGCAGACGGCCTGTGGGCCAAGCGCGTCCGCGGACCTCTCGGGGGTGTGGCGCTTCGATCGCGAGGCCACGCTGGCCGGCCTGCAGAAAAGCCGGGGCGGCCCTGAAGCGGATATGCAATCGCGCATGGCGCAAGCGATGGTCGAACAGATCGACTGGCGGCTGGTGCTGCACCACGGGGGCGATGCGGTCCTCGTGTTTGCGGAGGGCAGCGGCGCCAGCGGCGCGACCGGCACCTGGTCTCAGGAGGGTGATGCCTTGCGTATCGATTACCTTGGAAAGCGAGACCGAGCCGCCCAGTCGCTGACCGCCAGGATCGACAAGCGTGGGCTCGTGCTCGAGCCGCGGGAGCCTGGCGAGCCCGCTCTGCATTTCGTGAAGGACGAGGAGACCAGCCTGGCGGCAACCCCACCGCTCGGCTCACTGCGCAGCGAGTGTGACGGGGTCACAGCCAAGGCGGACAAGTCGGCCGTCCCTGGCGATATCGTCGGCGTGTCGCCCGGCATGAGCTTCGACGAGGCCGTCGCGATCCTCGAGTGCCGCAGCGACGTGCGGGTGGTGGACACGGCGCCGCTCTGGACGTCGCGAGAGAACTTCGGCCTCGCCACGCGAGGCATGCTGCGCGGCACGGACGGCGTGCCTTGCCAGGATTTCGAGGCGCCGGCCTGTGAGCAGGGCGCCTACGGGCTTGGCCCGATGCGCAAACTGCGGACAGAGTATGTCGCCGGCTTGACAGGCATGCCGGGCGAGGAGGTCGTGCGCGCCGTGTGGCGCCGCAGCCGCTTCTCCGAAGCCGACGGCCAGTCGATCCAGGCGCTCACCACCGCGCTCAGCCAAAAGTACGGCGTCCCGCAGATCCAGGCCGAGGGCAATCACCTGCGGCTGAACAACCTCCGCGCCGGCAGCACAAACCTCGTGTGGGTCTTCGATGTCAAGGGACATGCCATGCCGGTACCTGCCAGCCAGTTCAACAACGCGGCCATGCAATTCGAGCAGTGCATCAACGGGCCCAAGCCGGCGTTCACCGCCGCGCAGAGCTGGAACTCAGGGTGCGGCCTGACCATCCGTGCCGAGATCGTGCCGCTGCCGGGTAACTCGCTGGTGGCCGGTGAATTCAACATGGTGGTGATGCATCAGCGGGACCTGTACCACGGCAACCAACAGTTCCAGCACGCGCTGCGCCTGGCCGGCGAGCAACGTGTGCCGCAGCCGAAAGCCGCGACGGACCTGTGAGTTCCCGCCGGCCGCGCTTTCGGCGTGAAGCGCTTCGTAGAACGGGAGTGATCGGACCAAGGAAAGTGACGCCAGGCAGACAATTTGGATTATTCTTGGATCGGCCCGGCTGATAAACAGAGGAAGCGGTGAGCATGTTTTCCGGAATGTCCAAGAAGCAATCCTACACAATCGGTTTCCTGGCCGTGGTGGCCGCGACGATCGCCCTCGGCTGGCTCGGCAAATCGATGCTCGGGGAGGAAACCGCCAGCGCCACGGATTTCTGGCATGTCGGGTACTTTCGCGATGAAGGCATGGACAGGCTGTTCACGGTGGCCTACCAGGCCCCTGCGGCCGAGCAGGACGTGCGCGAATATGCCGGACAGCTCACTCATACGCCGGGCCACACGACCGTGGCTTTCTTCTACGCGGAAGGCAGCCGGATTCCTTCCGCGGGCATCACGAATGCGCAAAGCCTCGCCGAGGCAAAGCAGGCCGTGCGTACCATGACGGGGGCGAGTCCATGGCGATTCGCTTCGTTGAAAGACGAACAGGGCGAGCTCAGGCTGGTGGATTGTGAAGCGACGCCCGGCGATGTCCTCTGCCGGTACTGACGCCGCCGCCGACGAACGCTACATGCGCCAGGCGCTGGAGCACGCAGCACGCGCCGAAGCGGAAGGTGAAGTGCCGGTGGGTGCCGTGCTGGTGGCGGACGACCGCGTCGTCGCTGCGGACTGGAATCGTTGCATCGCCCTTAGTGATCCCACCGCGCATGCCGAGCTGCTGGTGCTGCGGGCGGGCGGCCAGGCGCTCGGGAATTACCGTCTTCCGGGCGCCACGCTGTACGTCACGCTCGAGCCCTGCGCGATGTGTGCCGGCGCCATGGTCCACGCGCGGATCGCACGCCTGGTCTACGGTGCGGCGGACCCGAAAACGGGTGCGGCCGGCAGCGTCTTCGACCTGCTGCGGACGTCTCAGCTGAACCACCGGGTCGAGGTGACGGGCGGCGTGTTGGACGACGCTTGTGGCGCGGTATTGCGCGATTTCTTCCGCGCGCGCCGGGCGCGACCGGCGCCAGGCTAGTTGCCTGCCGTGACGATCGCCGGGTCGTAGCTGTCTGCCGTGATCCAGGCCATCACTTCGTAGTAGCGGCGGATATTGTCCACGAAACGCACCGGCTCCCAGCCGCGCGCGTAGCCGAAGCGGGTCTGCCGATACCAGTTCTCCTGCGCCAGCAACGGAAGGCGCTCGCGCACATCCTGCCAGCGATCCGGGTCGCCGCCCTGTCCCTGGGTGATCCGGCGGGCATCCTCAAGGTGACCGAATCCCACGTTGTAGGCGGCCAGCGCCATCCAGGTGCGGTCGGGCTCCGGGATGCGGTCCGGGATCTTGCCGAATACCCGCTTGAGGTATCGCGCGCCGCCACGGATGCTCTGTTCGGGATCCTCGCGGTCGGTGACGCCCACGGCCTCGGCGGTGCGCTGCGTCAACATCATCAACCCACGCACGCCGGTGGGTGAAACCGCCAGCGGGTTCCAGTGCGATTCCTGGTAACTGAGCGCCGCCAGTAACCGCCAGTCCATGTCCTGGTCCGCTGCCGCATCCTCGAACCATTCACGGTAGCGCGGCAGTCGCGTCTCGATGTGCCTGAGAAAAGTGCGGGTGCCCACGTAGTCGAAACGCTCGGTGTGGCCGAAGTAGCGATCCTTGATCTCGTCGAGCCGGCCGTTGGCGAAGACCTCCGCGAAATAAGCCTGCGCCGCGCCCAGCAGGGTGTCGTCGCCGCCACGAAAGGCCCACGCCACCGGTTGCGGTTCGCTGACGTCGAAGGCCACGCGGATATCGGGATGGAAATAGCGATTGATTCTCACGGCCGCGGAATCCGCCACCGTGAAATCGATCTCTCCGGTCGATACGCGCGCGAGAAGGCTTTGCAGGTCGCTGGCAGGGTTTTCCACCCAGGTCAGGCCGGGTGCCTCTCGCCGCAACGTCTCCAGGGTATCGACAAAGCTGCTGTTCGCCACGACTTCGAGCCGCCGGCCGTAGGTGTGGTCGAGGCGGCGCGGTTTGCGGGTGTCGAGGCGGTAAATCAGTTGATGCGTGACCTCGCTGTAGGGCGGACCGAATTCGAACACCTCCCGTCGCGACGGCGTGACCATCAGTCCCGCGGCAGCCACGTGAGCGCGCCCACGCGCTACTTCGTCCAGCAGTTCCGCGGGTTGGTCCCGGATCGAGACGCGCAGGCGCACGCCAAGAAAATCGGCGAAGCCCCGGGCCAGTTCATACTCCGGTCCGACCGGACCCTCCGGCCCGATGTAGTAACTCGTCGGTGCGTTCCGCGTGACGACCGTCAGAGCGCCTTCACGCTCGACCTGCTCAAGCAAGGTGAGGTGCGGGCTGCACGTGCCGAGCAGCAACGCGACGACGAGGACGGCGAAAATCCTCAACGCGACCTCGGCTGCGGCGATTCCACTTTCATGGCGCGATCATAGTCACTACGCCGGGAAGGGTCACTGTGCATCGCGATCATGCTCAGCTCAGGAGGAAAGCCAGCAGGAATTGCGCGGCGCGGTAGGTGAAGTGCGCAAGCACGAGGCCGAGCAGGAACAGCGGAAGTTTCGCGAGCGCCAGCCAGCCCGGCTGTACATACGCCACCGTCATCTGCCGCCATGCATAGCAGCCGACCACGGCCAGCAAGGCGAGTTGCAGGAAGCCTTGCGACCCCATTCCCGCGACGCTGACCAGGACGGCGAGCACCCACGGCAGAAACATGATCATGAACAACGTGAAGGCCCAGAAATGCAGGCTCACCATGAGGTGTTCGACGAAATACGGGTAGCGACGCGCGTGCAGGGCCAGCAGGACGAGGGCGAGCAAAGGCGCATGCAGAATCACCAGCAGCTTGGCGATGTCGTTGGCTTTCGCCTGGTATTGCAGGGCGTAGACTTCGAAGTCGAGGCCGCGTGCTTCGAGCCGCGCCGATACCAGCCGCTCGACAATGGCGCTGTAGGGCTGGTGGGCCGCCTGGTCCGCCAGCGACAGGTTGAAATCGGTCAGCGGCGGATAGAAGAAATACACAAGGTTGGCGATCAGAAAGAGCGAAAGGGGCGCGAGATTGCGCCTACGCCGCCCTTCCAGCCAGTCGCGGTCGAGACTCCCCGGCTTGAACATCAGCCGCGCGATGCTGCCGAGAAAGCGTCGATCGGCCATGGTGAACGCTTCCACCAGCTGGCTGAAGAACCAGCTGAGCCGGCGTTCTTCCGGCTCGATCCGGCGCTGGCCGCAGGCATGGCAATAGCGCCCCTGCAGGATCGCGTCGCAATTCGGGCAGCTGTCGGTCATTTGCAGCGTGTCACCTTGATCCATACACCAGGCACCGAGGGATGCACCCCACTTCGCGTATCCTACTGCCCGGAACCGCTATAGGCTAAACGATGAGCTTCTATGACCGACATGTCCTGCCGCGCATCGTGCACCTCGCCTGCAGCACCCGGCCGGCGATGCGCCAGCGGTCGAAGGTCGTGCCGCGGGCCCGCGGCGACGTGCTGGAGATTGGCATCGGCTCCGGGCTCAACCTGCCGTTTTACGACCCGGCCAGGGTGCGCCGCGTCTGGGGGCTGGAGCCATCGCCCGAGATGGTGGACCGGGCGCGGGAAGTGGCCGAGGGCCTGGCGCTGGACGTCGAATTCATCCCGCTGCCGGGACACGAGTTGCCGCTCGAAGACAACAGCGTCGATACGGTGCTGACGACTTACACGCTGTGCACGGTACCCGATCCGACCGAGGTGCTGGAGCAGGCCAGGCGCGTGCTCCGGCCGGGTGGCGAATTGATTTTCTGCGAGCACGGCGCCGCGCCTGATCGCTGGGTCCGTCGCCAGCAGGCGTTGATCAATCCCGTGTGGTCGCGCCTCGGCGGCGGCTGCAATCTGGATCGCGTGATTCCGGACATGCTCGAAGCGGGCGGCTTCAAGCCAGGCCGACTCGAAACGGGCTACATCCCCGGCTGGCGCCCAGCCTGTTTCAACTATTGGGGCAACGCGGTGCCGCGATAGTCGGGGAAGCCCTTGCGCGTCTCGAAGTCGCGGTAACGGGTGCTGAACAGGTTGGAGCCGGAGAGTCTGTCCAGCTCCAGCAGCAAGTCATCGAGGCCGTGGTTGCGGTGCCTGCAACAGCTCACGTAGTCGCGCAGCACATCCGTGAATGCCCGTCCCGATGTCTCGCGCAAGGCGGCGTCGACCTGCAGGAAATAGACGGCGCCGCCCCAGTACATGGTGGGATAGTTACCTTCGGCACGCAGGCGCGGGGCGGCGGCGGCGAAGGGCCGCTCCGGGTAGCGGTAGCGCCGTTCCGCGCGCGCCAGCTTCCACTCGTAACGCCGCGCGACTTCCTCGGGTGAAAGCTCTCCCATGGCCTGCATCACCTGGTATTGCATATAGCTGGCGAAACCTTCCGCGAACCAGGCGTGACGGGAGCCCAGGTAGGGCAAGGCGAGGTGGCTGAGTTCATGCGACGCTGTCCAGTCCGCGCGCAACGCTTCCGCGGAATAAGCCGGATCCACGTGGAAGTGCACGCCCTGGATGCGGCCACGCTGCGTGTTGGCCCACGGCACGGGTTCGCGCGCGTCGTTGCGCCGATGGAAGGTCACGTGCACATCGAAAGGGAAGGGGCCGACCAGTCGCTCGACGCCGGCCCGGGTGTCCTCCACCCATCGCTTCAGTTTTTCCTGTTCCGCCGGGGAGAATTCGTCCGACCACTCGAAGCGCAGCGCCGTGTCCGCCTGGTTGCAAAGCGGCAGCGTGCCGAAGCGATTCATGCCGGAGCCGCCGTCGGAGCCCGCGTCGTACACGTAGCCGTAGACGGGCCGGCTGTGCCGCTTCTGCAGGATGGCCCCGCGCACCCACTGGACCCGGGCGTCGTCCACCTGCAGGGTCGGCTCCGTCCACGCCTCGCCGGCCGCCCGCGACGTATGGAACAGCTGGCCGGTCCCGGCTTCGATGAACAGCACATGCACGCTGTCAGCGTGGCCGACGGCGTCCGCGCCGACCTGGTCCGAGTCCACGGCGTTCTGCACTACGGCGCGACGCGTGACCTGTACCGGCTCGGAGAATGCCCCATCCGGTCCGATGCGCCGCTCCCACAGCCGGCCGTCTGCAAGGCGATAGATCACGCTGAGAGTCTCCGAATCCGGCAGGTAGACCAGCGGCAGGATCGCGCCGACGTCCTCGCTCCCTGTGCCCAGTCCGTTCGCGAGCAAGCGGCGCGGCGTCAGTTCGCCGTCCGGGCGCAATTGCCGATACCACGCGGTGCCGTCGTCGCCGGTGTAGGCGAGGTGGATGACGTCCCCGGGGTCACGCACCAGCATGGGTCCCGACAGCTTCGGCTCGACCCCGGCGTCGATCACCGTCTCCGGGCCCCAGTTGCCCTGGGCCGAACGCACGCGGTAGCGGATTTTCTCCGGCCCCCCGTAGACGCCCACGACGCTGCCGTCGGAGCGCACGGCGAGATCCGCCACCTGGGTCGGTGGCTCCGGGGGGGAGGCCAGGCGCTCGTCGCGGATCGCCCAGCGATCCGGCCTTTCGGGGTGATCCGCAGTGAGAAACACATGATAGAAGACGTCATCCGACGTCTGGTGCAGCATGTGGATACGGTCGCCGTCGAGCACCGAGGCGAAGCCTTCGAGATCGCCGCTGGCCGGGCGATGCTCGCCATCCATCTCCTGCCAGCTCATGCCGCCATCGGATGACTTGACGGCCATCAGCATGTTGTCGGTTTCCGCCGGCTCCATGAGGAAGTAGTAGTCGCCGCCGGCGGTTTCCCACGGGCCGATGCGGGCGGGCGTTTCCACGAACGTGCCGCCGAGGTGTCCGGCCGGCACCTCGAGCGTGACGGCAGCCGTGGCGACGGCGGGAACGGGCTGCTCCCGAGCGTCCAGCACCCGGAACTCGAAGCGGTCTCCGGTCGCGTTGCGCGCGGCGCCATCGGCGAAGTGGCGAATGACCAGCGGGAATTCCCACTCGGTGTGGCGGGACGAACCGCTCTGCGCCGGCAACGCGCGCGCCGGGGCCTGGCGGGCGAAACTGACGCCGGCGCCCCCGGCAAACGGTCGACCGGATCCCGCGATCAGGTCGGCGGTGTCCGCTCCGTGGCTGAACGCCCCCGCAGCCATGATGCTCGCCCGGGGAGACCGGGGAAGGCCCTCGACGGTCAGCGAGCGCAGTTCGAGTGCGCTGCCCCCGGGCACGAAGACGCCGCTGTTGAGCGCATCGATCGGTCCTGGCGGTCGTTGGGTGAACACCAGCGCCTCGTCGTCGTATTCCACGGTGATTTCCGAGTCCTCGAGGACCACCTTCAGTTCCGCCCACTGTCCGGTCTGCACGTCGTAGCGATGGGTCGCCAGGCGCACTTCCTCACCGTCCCGCAATTGCACCAGGTGCAGGCCGTGGCCCCCCTCCAGGTCCACGCGGTAATGATTCAGCGCGTCCCGGTAGTCGAATACCAGGCCCGCCGTGGACGCGCCGGCGGGCAGACGCAATATTGCAGCGACCTCGACCGGCTCCCAGTGCACGTCATGCAGGCCAAGGGCCAGGATCGCGTCGGTGCCTGGCTCGAATCGCAGGTGGCCGCCGTCGGCCGTCTCCTGCCGGTGCAGCGCCGACTCGTCGCCCTGGCGCCAGCCCCAGGACGCGCCTGCGGGGTCCCCCGGCGGCGTCTCGAAGTCCAGCACGTTCACCTTCGCCGGTTGCGGGAAATTCTCCGCCAGCATCGCTTCCCAGGCGCCGTCGTTGCGCCGCCATTCGAGTCGGTAGGGCCCCGCAGTGTCCGCCGCATCCGGGTGTTCGAGTTCGAGGCGCAGCCGGAAGGGCTGGTCCGCCAGCACCCGTGCCACTTCGTTGATTCCGCCCGCCCAGCCGTGGTCGGCATTCAACCCGGCGTCGAAGTCGCTGCGCACCCGGTAGGCGGACTGGCGTGCTGTCCGTTCGGCCGGATCCGCCGGCGTCGCCGACTCCGTAATCCCGGTTTCTTGCGCCCGTTGGGTGGGCTCAACCAATGCAGCGGTTTCGTGTCCAGGCTGGCTACAGCCTGTGAGTATCGCCGCCAATCCGAGGGCGGCCGAGGCGCTCAGCGTAGTCCGGCGCCGGCACTTCCGACGTCGTGCAGGAATCGATTTCATCTCTGGACTCCTTCAGAGGCCGCGCGCCCAGGCGGGCCGCAGCGGGGCACGCTCCGGGTGCGCAATGGCAGAGCGCAGTTCGGCGAGCAGCCGATCCTTGTCTGCGCCGAGTACGCCCTTGAGCACCAGCCAGTTCGAGGCGTGATCCGAGCGGAACATCGTGTCCTCGAGTTCCAGTGCCGCAAGAAAGCGCTCCATTTCGCGAAACAGCCCAGGCGGGTCGAGGGGTTCCCATTCGGGAAAGCCGGCGCGAAACCGGGCCTCGCCGAGCGGGAAGCTGACCACCAGGGTGGCGACATATTCGGGCTGGCAGAGGTTCATCAACCGGGCTGATTCGTCGGCGTGCTGCGCGGAATACACTGCGCCGCCCAGGCCGTTGAGAATCATGACCGAACGCCCGATGCCCGCCTCGGCGAGCTTGTCCAGCGCCACGCGCGTCGAGTCGAAGGTCTCGCCCTTGCCGACGCGTGCCAGCACCGTGTCGTCGCCGGATTCGGCACCGACATACGCCAGCTTCAGCCCGGCCGCCCGCAATTCGGTGAGCTCCGCCACCGACTTGCGACGCAGGTTGCGCGGCAGGCAATAGCTGGAGACCCGTTCCACACCGGGCAGGTGCTGCGCAATCGCCTCCAGTATCACCAGCAGCCGCCGGGTAGGCAGCACCAGTGCATCGCCGTCGGCGAGAAACACGCGGCGGACGCGATCGGCTCCGGCGGTCGCCGCGGTGCGGCGGATCGAATCGATGACTTCCGCTTCGTCACGCGCGCGGAATTTCTTCTGCGGCGCCGTGTACATCTCGCAGAAGCTGCACTTGTTCCACGAACAGCCGTCGGTGACCGGCAGGACGAGCGAACGCGCTTCGCTGGGTGGGCGGAACACCGGTTCGACGTAACGGATGGGTGCGGTCTCGATCAACGGCATGCGCGGCTCGTCTCTTTTGCTCGGCAAGTTGCATTTTAGCGTTGCCGGGACTGCGTTCGTATTACAGCGCGCCGGAACGTGATTCCGTCACCGGCCGAAGGCGCTGCGGAATCGACTTTCGGCTTCCTGTCTATAGTAAATGCAGGCAAGCCAACTAAAGAGTGCTTCATGCACGGCGCCACACTGCTGTTGGTGATTCTCGCCGCGGGACTGGCCAGCCAGTGGCTCGCCTGGCGGATCAAGTTCCCCACCATCGTCGTCCTGATCGCGGCGGGCATCCTGCTCGGTCCGGTGACCGGAGTGATCGAGATCGGCCTGCCGCCGGAGCAGTTGACGGAACTCATCGGGCTCGGGGTCGCCATCATCCTGTTCGAGGGATCGATGGAGCTGAAGCTGGGGGAGTTGCGCCGGGTCGGGCACGGCATCGGCCGCCTGACGATCCTGGGGCCCCCGCTGGCCTGGCTGTTCGGCACGCTCGCCGCCCATTATCTCGCCGGCCTGAGCTGGCCGGTCGCCACGGTGCTCGGCGCGATCCTCGTCGTGACCGGCCCCACGGTCATCGGCCCGCTCGTGCAGCAGGCCCGGCTGAACAAGGAGTCGGCGGCGCTGTTGAAATGGGAGGGAATCGCGAATGACCCGGTCGGTGTCCTCCTGGCCGTGTTGACCTTCCAGTACTTCACCGTCGCCGGGGAGGATTTCTCTACCACGCTGCTCAGTCTCGGCATGGCCCTCGCGGCGGCGGCGTCGCTGGGTGGTCTCGGGGGATGGCTGACTGGCTGGGTGTTCCGCCGCGGATGGGTGCCGGAGCACTTGAAGCCGCCGATCCTTATGGTGCTCGTGCTCGTGGTGTACTGGCTCAGCAACCTCGTGCAGCATGAGTCGGGCTTGCTGAGCGTCACGGTGATGGGGCTGGTGATCGGCAACATGCACCTGGTCGAGCGGGAGGTGCTGCAGCATTTCAAGGAAAACCTGTCGGTGATCCTGCTCTCGATGTTGTTCATCGTCATTCCCTCGCAGCTCGAGCTGCAGCACTTCGGCCTGCTGGACTGGCACCTGGTGGTGTTCGTGGCGGCCATGCTTTTCGTCGTGCGGCCTGCGACTATCGGGTTGGCCACCATCGGCGCGCCCATGCGCAAGGAAGACAAGCTGCTGCTCGCGTGGATCGCGCCGCGGGGCATCGTCGCGGCCGCGGCCGCGAGTATCTTCGGCCCCGGCCTGGTGGCCAGAGGCTATCCGGACGCGGAACGCCTGCTGCCGATCGTCTTCCTGCTCATCATCGTCACGGCGCTGGCGCATGGTTTGAGCATCGGCGTGATCACGCGCCGCCTGGACCTCGCCGCGCGGCGTGCCAACGGCGCGTTGATCGTCGGCGCGAACCGCTGGACGCACGCGCTCGCGGCGGCGCTGCAGGAACTTCGTGTGGATGTGCTGGTGGCGGATGCCTCGCGACGGCGCCTTGCGCCCTTCCGCGATGACGGGATCCAGACCTACGATGGCGAGATCCTTTCCGAGGATGCGGAGCAGCGACTGGACGTGCAGCACCTGAGTTTTCTTCTCGCGGCCACCGACAATGATTTCTACAACGCGCTGGTCTGCAAGGCGCGCGGCGGCAGCTTCGGCCGCCATCGCAGCCTGCAACTCGCGACCAACCGGGAAGCGCGCGAAAAAGAAGAGCGTATGACACTCCAGCATCGCGGCTATACGGCATTCGGCAGCGATGCCGATTACGACAGCCTCGTGAAACGGCTGGACCAGGGCTGGACGGTGCAGGCTACGCGCCTGGACGATGATTTCGGGCTGCAGCAACTCGGTGAGCACCTCGGCGAGCGGGGCGAGGAATGGTTGCTGCTTGCGGGATTGTCCGCGCAGGGCAAATTCGCGCTCTGGGTTGAAAACCAGCCTTTCGCCCCTGCTCCGGGATGGACACTGCTTTATTTCGCGCCGGCCGGGCGATCGCCGGGTGGATGACCGTGGTTGCTGCTACGCTGAAAGCTGAACGCTGCAAGAGGAACTGAGCATGCACTGGACGAGAATCCTGGGAATCGCGCTGATCGTCGCGGGCGCGATCATGCTGTACATGGGCTGGACGGCGACGGAGAGCCTGACCGAGCAGGCCAGCGAAGCGATCGCCGGCAGTTATACCGAGGGCACGCGCAGGTACCTGATCGGCGGCGCGGTGTCGGCCGTCGTCGGTTTGCTCCTGGTGGTTTTCGGCGCCAGGCGCTGAGTAACCCGCAGTGAGCAAGCCGCGATTCCGCGTGTTTCGTGATGTCGTGGTGTTCCAGGCCAAGCTGCTGATCGACGGGCTGCGGGACTTGTTGCTCAGCCCGGTTTCGATCATGGCTGCGTTGGTCGATCTGCTGGTGCCGGGCGATGACGGCGGCAAGCGGTTCTACGGCGTCGTGTCCTTCGGGCGCAGAACGGAGAAGTGGATCAACCTGTTCGGTGCTGCCGACCGGCTTGGGCCGGAGGCTCCGCCACAGGGCATCGACTCGTTGCTCGAGGAAGTCGAGAGACTGATGCGCGACCCCGATCGGCGGGAGGAAGCGAGGGATCGCGTGCAGTCGTTTGTCGAACAAGTCGGGAAAGGCGCACGTCGTCGGGACGATCAACGACCGCACGTGGAATGACCTTCGCGGGCGCATGAGGAGGTGCGTGCCATGCGAACAAGTCCAGTGGTGGCTGCGGCGTGCATGGCGTTCACGCCGCTCATGGCATGACCGTGGCGTTTCAGGTCAACAGCGACGTGGGAGTCGTGGACGGCAGCACGGACCTCGTGCCGGCGCTGGAGGCGGCCCTCGCGGATATTGCTATCGGGGTGCGCCCATGAACATCGCCGGGCCGGTCGTCAGAAGGTCTGCCCGAGGTACAGGAAAGCGGACCTGCGGTCGTCCTCGCCGAGGCCATAACCGAGGTACAACGGTCCCAGCAAGGTGTCGAACACCACGAACAGGCTCCCTGCCGTCAGCGTGTTGCGAAAGGTGATTTCGTCACGGCTCTGCCAGACATTGCCGGCCTCGAGCGAAAAGCCGAGATAAACCGGATTGCTTAATGTGGCCAGTGGCTCCTGTCCGAGCCTGCCGTAGTAGAGCAATCGCCCGATCCCACGATGCCTGCCACGGAGCTCGCCGCTCGCATAGCCGGAAAGGTTGAACGGACCGCCGAGGATGAACGGCTCGACACCGGGCGTCCGATCGCGGACCGTACTGTCGAAGTTCCACCAGCTGAGGAACGTGTGCCGGCCCCAGGTGACGGGCTTCAGCAGGAAGGCGCTGGCCAGGTCGAAGTCTCCGTCTGAGCCGAGGCTGGGGCGTGAACCGTTCCAGGCCAGCGCCATCAGTGTGCCGTGCAGTGGAATGTCCACCTGGTCAATGGTGTCGTATGCGATCTGGGCGAGTAACGCGCCGAGGTTGCCCTCTCCGGTCGCTATGCCCGGATCACCGATCCGCAGTGACTCGTCGCTCCACAGGCGCAGCACGCCGAGGCGCAACTCTCCCCAGTTGCCGAGTTGTCGTCCGCCTTCCAGCGAGATACTCGTCTGGCGAGACCGCAGTTGCGCCAGCTGAATACCGTCGTCGAAGAACCCTTCGTTCGTACGACGTACTTCGAATTTCGGGTTCAGGAACCAGCGCGTGCCGTAATCGAGCGGCTGGAATATCTCGGTGAAGAGGCGCGGTGACTCGCCGACCTGGAGTTCCGCCCGGAACTCGCCGCCCAGTGAATTGATTTCGGTCATCGTGAGCCGCGTGGCGACGTTGTAGTTGCTGTCGCCGTCGAAATCGTCTTCCAGGTTGATGCCGAAACGCAGGTAGTTGGGCCCCCAGCTCTTGGCGGTGCTCTCGATCTCCAGCGCGGTGCGGCCGCTTTCTGCAATGACGTCATAGGTGACGGTCTCGAAAGCATCGAGCGAGTAGATGTCGCGGATGTTCCGCTCGAGCTCGTCGACCTCCAGCGGTTCGCCTGCAAGCCTTGTCAGCCTTGCTTCGATCGCCTTTGGCGACAGCCCCGACTGGTTGACGACCCGGACGGCATCTACCGTCGGCGGCGCGCCGCGGCGCCCGGCGATTTCTGACCGGTACGCGTGATATGCCTTTTCCGGGACAGAAAATCGAGCAAGCGACTCGGCGTGTCCCTCCGCCGCAATCCGACCCGCTTCCATGGCTTCGGCGAGTCGATGAAATTCCTGGCTGCCGAGTGCGCCGAGGTCCGGCTTGATATGGACGTCATCCTCCCCCAGGAATCGGAGCTGCTCCTCGGCCTGGTTGTTGATGAGTATCGTGAGCATCTGGCTGGTGATGGCCAGAGCGGAACCCAGCTTTTCCTTCGGTTGTAGAGGAAAGCCAAGGTCTACGGCGATGATGATGTCGGCGCCCATGTCGCGCATGATCTCGATCGGCAGGTTGCTGGATATGCCGCCGTCGGCCAGCAGCCGCCCATCGACCCGTTCCGGCTTGAAGATTCCCGGCACCGCCATGCTGGCATGCATGGCGACGACCAAATCCCCGGAGTCGAACACCACCATTTCTCCGCTGCCGATATCGGTCGCTACGGAACGAAACGGGATGGGAAGCGCGTCGAAGTCTTCCACTGTCGCGACAGGAAGCGTCAGCCGGCGGAGCGCCAGGTCCAGGTTCTGGCCCTGTACCAACCCCCCCGGGAGCAGCAACCCGCTGCGGTCGATGCCGAGGTCGAAGTCCACCAGGAAGCTGAGATCGTCGGACTTGCGGCGGAAAGACCGTTGCGAGCGGGGCGGACGGTCTCTCAGAAGCACGTTCCAGTCCGCTGTCCTGACGACCTCTTCGAGCTCGTCGGCGCTCAACCCTGCGGCATAGAGCCCGCCCACCACGGCGCCCATGCTGGTGCCGGCGATGTAATCCACTGGCACCTTCAGGTCTTCCAGCACGCGAATGACGCCGACATGCGCACCGCCTCGCGCACCGCCCCCGCTAAGCACCAGGCCGACGGTCGGCCGCGCGCCGACTTCATGGGCTACGAATATGGCCAGGACGGCGAAAAAGAGCAGGGCGCGTTTATGCCGCATCTCGCAGGCGTCTACGCACGGCCGCTTGCCGATCACGGCGGCACCACCGTCGTTTCCGCCCGCAGCCTGCCGAACATGGTGTCACGGTACATCCAGACCAGCGCCACGGCGAGCGCAACGTTGAGGTAGTTTTCCCAGGGCTGCGCTTCCGGCCAGAACGCCACGTTGAGCTGCCAGTGAATCACGATGGGCAGCAGGAGATTGCCGCCAGTCCGGTTGTACACGACCGCCATCACGACGCCCACTGCGGTGACGCCGATGACGAACGGCGCGAGGGCCCATGCGGTG
Organism: Wenzhouxiangella sp. XN24; assembly: GCF_011064545.1. Classification (NCBI taxonomy): domain Bacteria; kingdom Pseudomonadati; phylum Pseudomonadota; class Gammaproteobacteria; order Chromatiales; family Wenzhouxiangellaceae; genus Wenzhouxiangella; species Wenzhouxiangella sp. XN24. Next base: position 3,884 of record NZ_JAAMFG010000017.1, on the reverse strand, counting down.
TGCGGCGTGCCGCCGAGGAAGAACGCCGGGATATGCCAGATCGCCCAGGCGAAACCCACGATGAGCCCGGCCCATACCGGTGCGAGGACGCGCTGCAGCAAGGGCAGCATGAGGCCACGCCAGCCGAATTCCTCGACCGGCCCCAGCACCAGCATGAACGCGGTGACCAGGAGCACCTCGGCAAACGGTTGCAGCACGAGCAACTCGTTGAACGGCGTGCCGTTGAGTATCGCGCTGAGTATCTTCACCAGCGGCAGGGCGAGGAACGCGAGCGCCCACCATGCCGGCGCGACGCCGCGCAGCGACAGGCGACCCAGAAAACGCCGCAGGCCGCCGATTCCGGCATGCCGCAGGACCAGGGTGAAGGCAACCACGGCAGGAGACCAGACAGCCAGTATGTAGATCGGGTGAGTGACGCCGAACTCCCCGAACAGCGACTCCATCAGGTCGCTTTCGAAGATCATGAGCGCCATGAGGCCCCAGGTGATTCCGAAGGTGAGCAAGACGAACGGGATCACCGCGCGTGTGGCGATGTCCTTCGCTGCCTGCGGTGCACCGTGCGTGCGGTTCGGGGTTCGGGCCGTCAAGTGACTGTATCCCTGGCGTGGATCGCATCGTCCCGCAACAACGGCTCGAAGTGATACCGCTCGCCGAGCTTTTTCGGCCGACGGGTGAGCAGCACGTTGACTGCGCCGCTCGCAAACTCAGCAAGCAAGCAGGCGAAGACAATGGACGATGAGCAGTTGATGGCTCGGCCCCTGGGTTGTCGGCAACGCAAACAGGTTAATCGAAAAAAATTTGATTTACTGATAACCGGGGCACTACGCTTTCACCGGTTTGTTATCCGGCGGGTGTCCGCCGAGGCTCACCCGTGGGGAAAACGTGGATGAAGTTTCGCACAAGTATGGCGACGGCTGTTTTGCTGGGAGGCGCGCTGTTGCTCTCCGGTTGCAACCCGTTCACCCGGATCGATGAAGGCGCAGCCATGAAGGGCCTCGACGGCACCTGGACCGTCGCCTTCATCGCGGGCGAGGAAATCAAGGACAAATCGGTCGTGCCGACCATCACCATCGACTCTGGCAACAGCACGCTCAGCGGCCACAATGGGTGCAATACCTTCCGGGGCCGTTACAGTTTCGAGGACGGCAAGCTGAAGGCCAGGCTGGCCGAGACCCGGATGGCTTGTCCCAACGATGTCGCAACAGCGGCGAGCAACGAGATCAGGACCGTGCTGGACGAAGGCGCCGAGGTGGTCAAGGTGGAGATGGGCGTGGGCCGGGTGCTGATGTTCAAGAGCGAGTCCGCGGAGCTGCGGTTGTTCCCGCCCGAGGCGTCTGAGTGATGCATGCCGGCAGTCTATCCCGGCTCGCGGCGCCGGCCGGCAAGGCCTGCGCCGTGGTCCTGGCCGCGCTGCTGGTCGGCTGTAACAGCCTGCAACGGGGTGTGGGGGAGAGCGACGCGAATGCGGCGCCGTCGCCGGTCGTCGCGCGGGCGGATGCAGCGGCAGCCGGCATGAGCACGACGCGTGTCGACGACCCCGTGCCGGCTCACGGCCTGCGCCTGCCGGCGACCTTCCGCGGCGACCTGCCCTGCGCGGATTGCGCAGGGGTGCGCCATCATCTCGACCTGTGGCCCGACCAGGTGTTCCACCTGCGCCGTGAATGGCTCGGCAAGGACATGGTGCGCGGTGACATGGGGCGCTGGCGGGTCGATCCCTCGCGCCGCGCCCTGGTGCTGCACGGCGGCGCGGAGATGCCGCTGCAGTTCCAGGTTCTCGGACCTGAGCGGTTGCGGCAGCTCGATCTCGCGGGCGAGCCCATCGTCTCGGAGCTGCCCTACGAGCTGAGCAGCGACGGGACGCTGGAGATGGCGGATATTCCGTCGTTCTTCCTCGGCCAGATGACCTACATGGCGGATTCCGCCCGTTTCACCGACTGCCTGACCGGGCGCAGCTACCCGATCGCACCCGGGGAGCAGGCCCTGCAGTTGCAGCGGGAATACCTGGCCACCGTCAGCGAACCCGGCGGCAAGCTCATGGTCCACTTCGAAGGCGTGCTGAAACAGTGGCCCGGCATGGAGGGCGGTCGGCTGCAGCCGACACTGGTGGTCGACCGCTTCATCGCCGTCCGGCCAGAGGCGTCCTGCGGCCCCTCCAGGGCGACGGCCTCCCTGACCAACACCTACTGGCGGATCGAGCGCATGCGGGGTGCCCGGGTGGAGGTGGTGGGCGGGCGCCGCGAGCCGCACATCATCCTGCGCGAGGTGGACGGCGAGCGGAGCTTCGCGGCGACCGTCGGCTGCAACCAGTTCGTGGGCAAGCTTGAGATGGAGGGCGCATCGCTGCGCTTTGCCGGCGCCGCCACGACGCTCATGGCCTGCCCCCCGCCGCTGGCGGAGATGGAACAGCAATTGCGCAGCGTGCTGGAGAACACCCGGGGCTGGCATGTCACCGGTAATGTTCTCGGCCTCAGGAACGAAGCCGGGGACGACATCGCCTTGCTGGTGGCCGTCTATTTGTGAGACTTCGACACGCTGAGACCCTGGCGCCGTGAGCCGATGCGTCGCTCGCGGCCATCCCCACGCTATGCCATCGCCCCGAACGACCGCACGGCGCTCAAGAGCCGCCAAACCCGTCCGTCGGCTTTGCCCTGGTGGCCTGGAGTTCCTGCCAGCCCCTGCGCAGGACGCGCGCGGCCGAGCGTGAGAACACCGCCAGGAGCAGGATCGCAACCAGGATGTCCGGCCAGCCCGAATCGAAGATCCAGACAGCGAGGGCCGCGCCGATCACTGCGAAGCCCTCGACGACATCGTTACGCGAGCACTCCCATACCGATGCCATGTTGACGTCGTCGTCGCGATGTCGGGACAGCAGCAGCAGGCAGATCGAATTCGCAGCCAGGTTCAGCACGGCGAACGTCCCCATGGTCTCGACGATGGGTGCACCGGGATGCTGGAGACGCCAGATGATGTGAGCGGCGACGGCGATCGCGGCGGCGGAAATGAGCAGGCCCTTGAACAGGGCGACGCGGGCCCGCGCTGCGGGGCTGGCGCCCACCACGGCGAGGCTGATGGCGTAGGTGAGCGCGTCGCCCAGGTTGTCCAGTGTGCCGGACAACAGCGAGGAGGAGCCGCTGAGCACCGAGCCCGTGACCATCATCACGAAGGTCGCGGCGTTGATCAGGAGCACCCAGATCAGCACCCGGCGCTGGCCGGCTTCCAGCGCTTCGGTCCGCAGCGGTTTCGAGCAGCAGTCGTCGGCCATCGTCCAGTCACCTTCGAATCGGGCGTGTCCCGGCGGCGCGATGAGCTACGGTTTAGCTTGAGACTCGACCGGGAATATTCCCAAACATACATGACCCGAACAGCGAAACAAGAATCCCCGCTCGATCGGTCCGTCGGGCTCTGGCAACTCGTTTTCTACGGTTCCGGGACGATCCTCGGCGCCGGGATCTTCGTGGTCGTGGGCGAGGTCGTGGGGGAGGCGGGCCGCCTCGCGCCGCTGGCCTACGTGCTCGCCGGCGTCGTGGCCATCACCTCGGCCCTGTCCTTCGCGGAGATGGGCGCGCGCATTCCGACGGCCGGCGGGCCGATCGACTATCTCGAGCGGGCCTTCCATGTCCGTTGGCTCGGTTCCGGGGCCGGATGGATGCTGATCGTCGCGAACACGGTGTCGGCGGCCACCATCGTCACGGGGTTCGTCGCCTATCTCAACAGCTTCGCTGCCGTGCCGGACTGGATGGCCACCGTGGTGCTCGTCATCGTCCTGGGCGGCGTCGCCGTCGCCGGCATGAAAGAAAGCACCTGGCTCATGACGGCGACCACGCTCATCGGCATCGCCGCCCTGCTTGCCGTGCTGTGGGCGTTGCGGGGCGCGCTGGCCGCGG
>NZ_JAAMFG010000016.1 GCF_011064545.1 Wenzhouxiangella sp. XN24 | reverse complement strand
GGTCTCGCCCAGGCCGTCTCCGTGTTCCGCATCGACGAGGCCAAGCTCTCCGGCATCGCCGCACCGCGCAGCGCACCGGCCAGGGCGCCCGCGCCCAAGGCGACCGCCGCCAAGGCCAACGGCGCAGCCGGGAGCAACGGCAGCGCAGCCAGGGCCCCGGCCCGCAAGGCGCCCAAGCCCGCCGCCGTCGCTGACGTCGGCGAGGAGTGGTCGGAGTTCTAGAGCCCCCAGGCCCCGGCCTCGCGGCCGGGGCTCCTGCCTCCCCCCCGTGGCAGGTCGGCCGGGTTGCAGCAATGCAACCCGGCCATTTTTTCGCCTGGATTTCCGTATATCTACTAAGTCTAAAGGAACCTGGAAACCGGCCGATTCCATTCTTGTCCGCTTGCCGTGCCCGTGTCTCCGACGCTGCCAAGGCATGTCGACAGCCGACGAGACTCAAGGATGACGAGCCCGGTAATGCAACGCGTGCCGCGGGCTCCCAATGAACCCGAGGGCAAGACCATGCAATTCAGGCTTTCTTCGCTTCGCGTGCAGTTCATGTTGCTGATCACGGTAACCTGCGGACTGTTCATCAGCGCGATCACCGTATCTCTCTGGCAGCTGCAGAGCAGCGAGCAGCGCCTGCTGCACTTCATCGACCAGGAACTTGCGCTCGAGCGGCAGGTGACGAAGGCCTACGCACAAGGCCTGCAGATGGGCCAGGCGTTACGCAACATCCTGATTGACCCGGATAATCCCCGCGCGTGGACCAATTTCGACAAGGCCCAGGTAGAGTTCAACGCGCTGGCCCAGAGCGTGGAGGATGGCGCTGCCTTGCTGGACGGCGGGGCCGCTGTTGCTGCCGAGATAAAGGATATCAACGCCCGTTGGGCGCCGATGCGCGCAGAAATCCTGGAACGTGTGAAACGCGGTGACACTGAAGGCGGTTTCGACGTCCTCGTGAAGCAGGAAACACCCGCCTGGCGCGAGATGAAGGCTATCCTGCTGGCACAGATCGACTATCTCGAAAACACCTCTGCACGGGTCAACCAGGAGGCCGTGGAAGGGCTCTCCGGCGCCTACCGAACCGCTTTCATATGCATCCTGCTGGCCATTGCGGCCTGTATAGCGGTCTCGCTGTTCATGTTGCGCGCCCTGTTAAGGCAACTCGGGGGCGAGCCCACCTACGCCCTGGCGGTGGCGCAACGCATCGCCCACGGCGAGCTGGACGAGGAAGTCAGCACGAGGGAAGGCGACAGCGAGAGCATGCTGGCGGCCATGCGCGAGGCCCAGCAGAGCCTGCGCGGCATCATCGGCCAGATGCGTCACATGTCGTCCGAGCACGACAAGGGCGACAT
>NZ_JAAMFG010000015.1 GCF_011064545.1 Wenzhouxiangella sp. XN24 | reverse complement strand
AACGAGGTCAAGCGCGTCATGGTGGCGCTGAGTGAAGGCGACCTGACCCAGAAGATCCAGGGCAACTACCAGGGCGACTTCAAGGTCCTCCAGGAGGCCGTCGACGACTCGATCGACAAGCTCAATGAACTGATCACCGGCATCAAGGGCTCCGCGGACCTGATCAACACCGCCGCCAAGGAGATCGCCGCCGGTAACACCAACCTCTCCCAGCGCACCGAGGAACAGGCCTCTTCCCTCGAAGAGACCGCCTCCTCCATGGAAGAGCTCACCTCCACCGTCAAGCAGAACGCCGACAACGCCCGCCAAGC
>NZ_JAAMFG010000014.1 GCF_011064545.1 Wenzhouxiangella sp. XN24 | reverse complement strand
GCGACCACGGCGAAGCCGCGACCCTGCTCCCCGGCCCGGGCGGCCTCGACGGCGGCGTTCAGTGCCAGGATGTTGGTCTGGAAGGCGATGCCGTCGATGACCTGGATGATGTCGGCGATCTTCTTCGAGCTCTCGGTGATGGCACCCATGGTGACCACCACTTCGCGGACCTTGTCGCCGCCCTTGGTGGCGACGTCCGAAGCCCCGTGGGCGAGCTGGTTGGCCTGCCTGGCGTTGTCGGCGTTCTGCTTGACGGTGGAGGTGAGCTCTTCCATGGAGGAGGCGGTCTCTTCGAGAGA
>NZ_JAAMFG010000013.1 GCF_011064545.1 Wenzhouxiangella sp. XN24 | reverse complement strand
CCCGTCAACGAGGTCAAGCGCGTCATGGTCGCGTTGTCCGAAGGCGACCTCACGCAGAAGATCCAGGGCAACTACCAGGGCGACTTCAAGGTCCTGCAGGAGGCCGTGGACGACTCCATCGACAAGCTCAACAGCCTCATCAGCGGCATCAAGGGCTCGGCGGATGCGATCAACACCGCCGCCAAGGAGATCGCCGCCGGCAACACCAACCTCTCCCAGCGTACCGAGGAACAGGCCTCTTCCCTCGAAGAGACCGCCTCCTCCATGGAAGAGCTCACCTCCACCGTCAAGCAGAA
>NZ_JAAMFG010000012.1 GCF_011064545.1 Wenzhouxiangella sp. XN24 | reverse complement strand
CACGGGGACCGACTTATACTGCGTGCCCCAGTTGTTCAAGGGCTGCCAGGGAAACGGGATGTCATTGGTTCTGCGCGCCTTAGCGGTTCCGGCCATGTTGATACTGGCGGCCTGCAGCTACGGTCCGGAGCGTACGGCCCTCAGCCTCGGTAATGTGGTTGCGAAGCCGCAATCACACCAGTTGGCCGTGACGCTCGAGTATCGGCGAGTCAGAGACCCGACAGGTTTCCTGAACAC
>NZ_JAAMFG010000011.1 GCF_011064545.1 Wenzhouxiangella sp. XN24 | reverse complement strand
ATCTCCTCCATGGTGGCGCCGGCCTGCTCGACGAGCTTGGAACCACCCTCGACGGTATCGACGGAGTCGTTGATGAGCGTCTTGATCTCCTTGGCGGCGGCGGCGGAGCGCTGCGCCAGGGTGCGGACCTCACCGGCGACCACGGCGAAGCCGCGACCCTGCTCCCCGGCCCGGGCTGCCTCGACGGCAGCATTGAGCGCCAGAATGTTGGTCTGGAAGGCGATGCCGTCGATGACCTGGATGATGTCGGCGATCTTCTTGGAGCTCTCGGTGATCGCCCCCATGGTGACCACGACTTC
>NZ_JAAMFG010000010.1 GCF_011064545.1 Wenzhouxiangella sp. XN24 | reverse complement strand
CCCGTGAATGCCACGAACCCGACGTGCACACCGGCACCGTAGCCCTCGCCGCTCGTCACCTGGATGGCAGGATTGAAGTCCGCGTCACCAGCGAAATCGAAGTCGAAGACCGCCCCGGAACCGAAGTTGTTCACGCCAGCAGGGGCCAGGTCCTCGGTCACGCCCGGGTCCGTCGCATAGACGACGTTGTCGGGAATGATGCCACCGTCAGCAGTAGTGAAGCCGATATCGGTCAGCAGGAGCGTGAACGGCGCCGCCTGGCCGCCCAGCGGGCCGAGCAGGAAACCGCTGTTGCCCGCAATCGTCGCCGCAAAATCGCTCATCGGGATCGATACCTGCAGCCAGCCGTTGCCCAGGTCGGTCACGCCACTGTAGGTCCCGAGGTTGTAAACCTGGCCCGTGTCGCCGTTCTCAATGAACTTGACCTCAAAGGCCGCCAGGTTACCGGCGTCGCCCTTCACCTTGAACAC
>NZ_JAAMFG010000009.1 GCF_011064545.1 Wenzhouxiangella sp. XN24 | reverse complement strand
ATGTCGCCCTTGTCGTGCTCGGACGACATGTGACGCATCTGGCCGATGATGCCGCGCAGGCTCTGCTGGGCCTCGCGCATGGCCGCCAGCATGCTGTGGCTGTCGCCTTCCTTGATACTGACGTCCTCGTCCAGCTCGCCATGCGCGATGCGCTGGGCCACGGTCATCGCGTAGCTCGGCTCGCCGCCGAGCGGGCGGATCACGAGACGACGCACCAGCCAGACCAGCAATCCGATCAGCGCCAGGCAGGCGACCAGGCCGAGGGCGATGATGCCGATCGCGCGGGTCCTCGAAAGCGCAGTGACCTCGCTGTTCGGATAGGCGCTGACGACCTCGAAGCCCCACGGCTCGAATGGCACGCGGGTGATGGTCCACTCGGGATTGCCCGAAGCGATGCCCGAGACGAAGTCGGGTTCGACGTGGGCCGAATGGAAGCGGACTCCGCCACTGCGATCCAGCAGAGCGGTGAAGCCGCTTTCCAGCAGCCGGCTCTCGGCGATCAGGACCTGGAGGATCTCCATGTCCAGCTTGAAGCCCACGTACCAGATGCCGACCGTCTCGCCATACATGGAGCGCAGCGGCTCGTAACCGGCGATGTAGGGCTCGCCGAGAATATCCACCATGCCGTAGTACGGGCGATTATCGCGGATCGACTGGATGGCCTGGCCGTTGGGGTTCAGGATGGTGCCGATCGCGCGCTTGCCGTTGCTCACGACGTTGGTCGAGACACGCACAAAATCATCGCCGCTCTTGACGAAGAGCGTGGCGCTGCCGCCGACGGTGCCTACCACCTGGTCGACGAGATTGAAACGGTTGGCCTGTGGTTCGTCGCCGAAATAGAGCTGCGGGACCGTGCGATCGCCGACGACCGTTTCGCCCTCGAGATAGGGCAGCCCCATCTCGTCGGCGCGCTCTTGAAGCAATGTCATGGCGCTGATGGCCTGTTCGGTCACCAGGGCATCGATCACTTCCAGCAGTCCGACGGTGGCCGCGCCCTGGCGCTGCGCTTCCGCGGCGACATCGTTGGTCATGCGTCGGCTGTCCAGCACCGCAAGGCTGATGGCCCCGCCAAGGACGACGGTGGCAATGAACAGCGACACCGGCAACGCGATGCGTGTCTGGAGTTTCAGTTGCTTCATTCTTCTTGATCCCTGCTTTGGTGTGGCCGCTTGCCCTGGCCACGGGGTGGGTGGACCACGTATCCGTGTGCTGCCTGGAAAGTGGCGGCACCTATTTGTTGAATCGGCAGCAAATGCCGGGTCTTTAGTTTTTGTCTAAAAAAACCCTATGGGTGCGATGCAGCATAAAGATCGTCGTGGGGAGCTGGCACTTGAGCCGAGATCGAGATCCGCGATTCCCCGCGGCAAAAAAATGGCCGGGTTGCATTGCTGCAACCCGGCCGACCTGCCAAGGGGGGAGGCAGGAGCCCCGGCCGTGAGGCCGGGGCCGAGGGGGGTCTAGAACTCTGCCCACTCCTCGCCGACGTCGGCGACAGCAGCGGGTTTGGGCATCTTGCGGGCCGGGGCCTTGGGCATGCCGCCGTTGGCCTTGGCGGCGGGTGCCTTGGCGGCCGGCGCCTTGGCCGGCGTGCTGCGCGGTGCGATGCCGGAGGTCTTGGCGTCGTCGATGCGGAACACGGAGACGGCCTGGGCGAGGCCATGGGCCTGGTCCTCGAGGGAGGAGGCAGCGGCAGCCGACTCTTCGACCAGGGCGGCATTCTGCTGCGTGACCTCGTCCATCTGCGTGACGGCGGTGGACACCTGCTCGATGCCCTGGCTCTGCTCATCGGATGCCGCGGAGATCTCGGCCATGATGTCGGTGACCCGCTTCACGGCGGAGACGATCTCCTCCATGGTGGCGCCGGCCTGCTCGACGAGCTTGGAACCACC
>NZ_JAAMFG010000008.1 GCF_011064545.1 Wenzhouxiangella sp. XN24 | reverse complement strand
GGCGGGACCCTACGCCCTCGGTTGCGCCGTCGTCGCCGGCGCCGTGGCCTGGCTCGCGACCGACTGGGTCCTTTTGCGCGTCGATGAGGCCTTGCATCGCGACACCTTGCTGGCCGCCCTGGAACATGGCCTCGCCGAGGTGGAACAGCAGGTCCAGGTGGCGATGCTGGCGGCCCATGACGAGGCTGCCGCCGCTTACCGGGCCCATGTGGATGAAGAGATCGCCATGACTTTCGAACCGCTGCGCGCCGGCGTCGTGCAGCCTTGAGTTCGCCACAATACAACCTCGCCGCGGACCTGCGGGGCACGGTCCGGCTGGCCGTGGAGGCGACCGGCCATGTCACGGCGCTGGTCGAGGCGATGCATGCGACGATCGCAGGGCTGGCCGGTCACGTGCCGGGCGCCGGCACGGAACGCACCCGGGGTATCACGGGACTCGTCTATCGCTCCATCCACGGCGTGACGCGCGTGGTGGGCACGGGGCTGGACCTGGCGCTCGGCCCCCTCAGCGGGCTCACCGGCACCCGGGAAACCGTCGCCGGCCGCGAGACGGCGCTGGCCATACTCAACGGCGTGCTCGGCGATCATCTCGCGGCGACCGGCAATCCGCTCGCCATTCCGATGCGCCTGCGTCACGACGGGCGACCCCTCCCGCTGGAACATGATGCGATCCGGGCAGCGCTTCCCGCGCCCGCCACACGGGTCCTGCTGCAGATCCATGGCCTTTGCCTGCACGACGGCCACTGGCGCCGCGACGGCCGCGACGGCTGCGCGGCAACCGCCGCGGCGCTCGGCTACACGCCGCTGCAGCTGCACTACAACACGGGCCTGTCGATCGCCGCCAACGGCCGGCTCCTGGCGGAACGACTCGAGGCGCTGGTGGCGTCCTGGCCGGTGCCGCTCGAGTCCCTGGCAATCGTCGGCCACAGCATGGGCGGACTGGTGGCCCGCAGCGCGGCACATCATGCGCTGGCGGCCGGCCAGGCGTGGCCGGCCCGGCTGCGCAAGCTGGTGTTCCTCGGCACGCCGCATCACGGCGCGCCGCTGGAGCGTGCCGGCAATCGATTCGACCTGCTGCTTGGCGTCACGCCCTACACGCTGCCGTTCACGCGGCTCGGGCGGCTGCGCAGCGCGGGCATCACCGACCTGCGCTACGGCAGCCTGCTGGACGCCGACTGGGCCGGGGCCGACCGCTATGGCCGCGTGCCGCCCGGCCAGCGGGTCCCGGTGCCGCTGCCGGCGGGCGTCGAGAGCTACACCGTGGCTTCACTGCTGGGCGAGAGGCAGGACAGCCCGGCCGGCCGCCTGCTGGGCGATGGCCTCGTGCCCTTGTCCAGCGCGCTGGGGGAACATCCCGAGCCGCGTTACGCCTTGTCGATTCCTGCCGATGCTCGCTGGGTCGGTCGCGGCCTGGGCCATGTCGAGTTGATGACCGCGCCGCGGGTGCTCGCGGAGCTGCGCCGCTGGCTGGCTTGCTGAACCGGTCCGCTCAACCCTGTCCCGGCGGATCGCGCGAGTCCCGCAGCTCCGCCGTGCCTGCGGCCCGGTCCGTGTCGAAGGCGGTGACGCGCAGGTTCACCAGCTGGTCGAGTTGCGCCGCCGACGCTCCGGTGACGGTGAGTACGGTGTCGCCGACCCGGGCGACGCCCGTGCCGGTCGCGGCATCGAAGCCGGTCAGGTAGACGCGGAGCTCCTCGCCCGGCGCGAACGCCGGCTGCGTGCTGCGGAAACGCCAGTTGCCGAACAGGTGACGGATCATGCTGCGCCCCCTCCCTTGCTCACCCGGTCCGAGGTGTACTCCCGGCCGAACCCCGTCCAGGCCGCGAACAGGAACACCGCGACCAGCAGCCAGCCGTGGAAGACCCAGGGCCAGGCCTGGATCGGCTCGACCACCATGGCGGGCGTGAACCAGTCGTAGGTGTCGACCAGGCTCTGCATCTGCGTGTAGCCCACCAGCACCCCGCCCGCCCAGGGGAAGATGTAACCGAGCGCGGAGGTGTTCGCGTCCAGGATGTTCGCGCGGCGGTAGCCGTTGAGATTGAAGCGCTTGCCGATGGTCGCGATGTACGGCGCGATGGCGATCTGCGCGGCCGTGTTGATGGTGATCGCCGCGTTGATGCCGGCGGTCACCGTGACCATCGTCAGCTCCGCCGAGCGCACGCTGCGCGCCACTTTCGCGAGCAGCCATTCCTGCAGGGCATGGAAGCCGCCGCCGCGAATCATGACCTGTGCGCCGCCCAGCACGAGCAGGATGAGGACCGCCAGCGTGGCGAAGCCCACCGGTCCGTCGTACAGGCTGCCGCCGACGCCGGCCTCCGTGGCCGCCACGACCTGCACCAGCGGCCAGCCGCCGAAGGTCGCGGCCGCCCAGCCGTCCGCGGCGACCCGGAACGCCAGCATGTCGGTGACTGGCGCGAGCCCGAACGCCAGGTTGATGACGATCGCGAGGACGAGGCCCGCGGAGATCGCCTGGATGATGTGCCGCCCGCGGATGGCCAGGCCGATCACGACCGCGATGGGTAACAGGTGGAACAGGCCGCTGGCATTGCTCTGCGCCCGGAACAGCGCCGCGGCGTCGGCGTCGATGGCGGTGCCGGTGGAGAACCAGCCGAACACCAGGTAGGCGATGAAGGCGAGCGTGGCGGCGATGATGGCGTACTTGAAACGGCTCGCGACGACGCCGCCGACGTCGGAGTCCTGGGTCACGGCGCTGACGATGGTGGTGTCGCTGACGGGCGCGAGATTGTCGCCGAACACCGCCCCGGAGAGGATGGCGCCGAACATCAGCAGCGGATCCGCGCCCAGCACGACACCCGCGGGAAAGAACAACGCTACGAAAGCGATTACGGTGCCGTAGCCGGTGCCGATCCCGGTGGCCAGCAGGGCGGCGAGGAGGAAGGTGACGGCGGGGAACATGGCCGGGCCCAGGCCGGATACCTCGGCGAGCCAGCCCAGCCCGTCGACGAAGCCGCCGACCTGCAGGGTGGCGGCGAACATCCCCGCCCAGAGCCACGCGACGATGGCGGTCACGGCGACTTTCTGCGCCATGCCTTCGACGATGGCCTCGGCGTACACCGCCCAGTCGCCGCGCACCAGGAACATCCCCAGCACCAGCGCCACCAGCATGCCGACGATCAGCCCCGCGGTGTCGCCGATGCCGAGCAGTCCCGACTGCACGATCGCCCAGGCGATGAAGAACAGGATGGGCACGGCGCTCATGGCCTTGCCGCCGTAAAAGAGGATCTGCGGCTGCGCGGCGGGCGCCGCGGCAGGACTTCCGGCTTCGGTGCCGTCGTTCATGTCTCGTCCTTTTTTTCGGCGACGAACACCCAGAAGGGTATCTCTCGCTCGCGCCAGGTTGCGACCGTCGCGGCGAGGATGCCGATGGCGATCCGGTAGTCCTCCCCGGCGGCATCGCGAAAATCCGCACCGTTCTCCAGCAGCAGGAGATAACCTTCGGCGGGCACCCATTCCAGGTCGCCGAGATAGTCCGCCAGCGCGTCCCAATTCTGGCCGAAGCAGGCGGGGAACTCCAGCGCGGCGGCCATGCGCGCGAGAAACCCCGCCTTGTCGCGGCAGCCGGCCAGGTCGATGGGGACGCCGTGCAGGCCGGCGGCGCGGGCCGCTTCCAGCAACTCGCCGGCGGACCGCGGTGCGACGGCCGCCAGCGTGGCTTTGCCGGCATCCCGCAGCTGCGCAGGGTCCGTCACCGGCCTCACCGGGGAAGCTCGAAGCGGCGGAAACTGCCGTAATGATCGTCGGTGTAGTAGTAGACCTCGGGGGGTTGCCCGCCGGTGACGATGCGTCGCGCCCCGCGATGCCCCAGCCCCGGGGTCCGCACGGTGTATTCACGGTAATAACCGGTCGCTCGCGGAGGCAGGCGGCCCTCGCGGTTGTAGAACACCGTGCCGTCCTGGCGATGCGGAAAGGGGCCGTCGCGGCGAATGAGTTCGAGGGTATGGAGCGCCTCGGCGGGCAACCAGTCGGCCGCCGGCACGCTTGCCGGCGCGGTCGTCGTGCCGGATGCGGGGGGCTCGACGGGCGAGACCGCGGGGCGCTCCCACAGGCTGAGCAGCGCGGCGACGGCGAACAGGAGCAGCAGCAGGGGCAGTCGATGCCGCATGCCGTCAGGCCCGCTTCTTTTTCCTGCGCGGCGCCGGCGCGGCCGCGGCGAGAATCGGCTTCAGGTACTGGCCGGTGAACGAGGCCTTGTTCGCCGCGACTTTTTCCGGCGGGCCTTCCGCCACGAGGCGCCCCCCGCCGCTGCCGCCTTCGGGGCCCAGGTCGATGATCCAGTCCGCCGTCTTGATGACGTCCAGGTTGTGCTCGATCACGACCACCGTGTTGCCATGGTCACGCAGCCGCCCGAGCACGCCGAGCAGTTGCGCGATGTCGTGGAAGTGCAGTCCGGTCGTCGGTTCGTCGAGGATGTAGAGGGTCTTGCCGGTGTCCCGCTTGGACAGTTCCTTGGCGAGCTTGACGCGCTGGGCCTCGCCGCCGGACAGGGTCGTCGCGTTCTGCCCGAGGCGGACGTAGGACAGCCCCACGTCCATGAGCGTCTGCAGTTTTCTTTTCACCACCGGCACGTTGGCGAAGAAGGCCAGCGCATCCTCGATCGTCATCTCGAGGATCTCGTGGATGTTCTTGCCCTTGTAGCGGATCTCGAGCGTCTCGCGGTTGTAGCGCTGGCCCTTGCAGGCGTCGCAGGCCACGTAGACGTCGGGCAGGAAATGCATCTCCACCTTGATCACGCCGTCACCCTGGCAGGCTTCGCAGCGACCGCCCTTCACGTTGAAGCTGAAGCGCCCGGCCTTGTAGCCGCGGGAACGCGACTCGGCGGTGCCCGCGAACAGCTCGCGGATCGGCGTGAACAGGCCGCTGTAGGTGGCCGGGTTGGAGCGGGGCGTGCGGCCGATCGGGCTCTGGCTGATGTCGATGACCTTGTCGATGTCCTGCAGGCCCTCGATGCGCTCGTGCGGCGAAGGCGTCGCGGACGCGTTGTTCAGCTTCTGTGCGGCCGCCAGGTAAAGCGTGTCGTTGATCAACGTCGACTTGCCCGAGCCCGACACCCCCGTCACGCAGGTCAGCAGGCCGATCGGGATGGCGACGTCGATCCCGGCCAGGTTGTTGCCCCGCGCGTCGCGAATGACGATGTCCCGTGGCGCCTGCTTGCGCCGCGGCGTGCGGCTGGCCGGCACGGCGATGCTCCGGCGCCCCGAGAGGTAGTCGCCGGTCAGCGATTCGCTGCTCGCCATGATGTCGGCCGGAGACCCCTGCGCCACGATGCGCCCGCCGTGCACGCCGGCCCCGGGGCCGATATCGACGATGTGGTCCGCCGTGGCGATCGCCTCCTCGTCGTGTTCCACCACGATCACTGTGTTGCCCAGGTCGCGCAGGTGGATCAGCGTGTTCAGCAGGCGGCGGTTGTCGCGCTGGTGCAGGCCGATGGAAGGTTCGTCGAGGATATACATGACCCCCACCAGGCCCGAGCCGATCTGGCTGGCCAGGCGGATCCGTTGCGCTTCGCCGCCCGAGAGCGTCTCGGCGCTGCGATCGAGAGTCAGGTAATCGAGTCCCACGTCGACGAGGAATTTCAGCCGGTCGTTGATCTCCTTGACGATCTTGCGCGCCACCTCGCCACGCCAGCCCGGCAGTTCCAGGGTGCTGAAGAACACCAGCGCCTCGCCGACCGCAGTGGCCGTGACGTCGGCGAGCCCCCGCTCCGCCACGAAGACGTTGCGCGCCGCCTCGTTGAGGCGCGTGCCGTGACAGCTCGGGCAGGGATGGGTGCCGAGGTACTTGGACAATTCATCGCGCACCGTGCCGGACTCGGTTTCGCGGTAGCGGCGTTCCATGTTCGGCAGGATGCCCTCGAAGCGGTGCTTGCGCCGCGTCACGCCGCCGCGGCCGTCGAAATAGGCGAACTCGATGGACTCGGTGCCGGAGCCGAACAGGATGACCTTGCGGATCTTCGCCGGCAGTTCGTCGAACGGCGTTTCGACGTCGAAGCCGTAGTGCTCGGCCAGGCTGCG
The DNA here is from genome assembly GCF_011064545.1 of Wenzhouxiangella sp. XN24. Lineage (NCBI taxonomy): Bacteria > Pseudomonadati > Pseudomonadota > Gammaproteobacteria > Chromatiales > Wenzhouxiangellaceae > Wenzhouxiangella > Wenzhouxiangella sp. XN24. The sequence continues at coordinate 16,226 of NZ_JAAMFG010000008.1, read as the reverse complement.
CACCAGCTGGAAATAATAGGCGTTGCGCCGGTCCCAGCCGCGGATGGCTCCGCCGGCGAGGGACAGGTGAGGGTGGGCGGCGACGCGCTCGGGATCGAAGAACTGTTGCACGCCGAGCCCGTCGCAGGTCGGGCAGGCGCCGGCGGGGTTGTTGAACGAGAACAGCCGCGGTTCCAGTTCCGCGATGCTGTAGCCGCACACCGGGCAGGCGAAGCGGTCCGAGAACACGAGCGGGGTGCGTTCCGGCTCGTCCATGAAAGCCACTGTCGCCATGCCGTCGGCCAGCTTCAGCGCGGTCTCGAAGGACTCCGCGAGGCGCAGCCCGAGGTCGGGGCGGACGCGAAAGCGGTCCACGACCGCCTCGATGGTGTGCTTGCGATGCAGGTCCAGGTCGGGCGGATCGTCGAGCTCGCAGACTTCGCCGTCGACCCGGGCGCGGATGAAACCCTGGGCGCGCAACTCGGCCATCACGTTGGTGTGTTCGCCCTTGCGGTCGCGTACGACGGGGGCGAGCAGCATCAGCGCAGTGCGCTCCTCGAGGGCCAGTACCTGGTCGACCATCTGGCTCACGGTCTGCGCCTCGAGCCGCTCGCCGTGGGTCGGGCAGCGCGGCGTGCCGGCGCGCGCGTAGAGCAGGCGCAGGTAGTCGTAGATCTCGGTGACGGTGCCCACCGTCGAACGCGGGTTGTGCGAGGTGGATTTCTGCTCGATCGAGATGGCCGGCGAGAGTCCCTCGATGGACTCGAGATCCGGTTTCTCCATCATGGAAAGGAACTGCCGCGCATAGGCCGACAGCGACTCCACGTAGCGGCGCTGGCCTTCCGCATAGATGGTGTCGAAGGCGAGCGAGGACTTGCCGGATCCGGACAGGCCCGTGACGACGATCAGCCGGTCGCGCGGCAGATCGATATCCACGGCCTTGAGATTGTGGGTCCGGGCCCCGCGAATGCGGATCGTGTCCATGATTCCTGTTCGGCTTGGGTAGCCCATTACTATACGCAGAAAATGCCGGCCGGCGCTGGCCGGCGCATGACAGGTGTTCGGCGGGCGTCAAGGGACGGTTTCCGGTCCTCTGACGTGAGATTCCGGCCTGTTCAGGCTAGACTGTTTGGCTATTCTCGAAGATCGGGCCGACGGCCGATTCCCTTTTTCTCCCAGCGAGGTCACGCTCATGGCGCGCGGTATCAACAAAGTCATCCTGGTCGGCAATCTCGGCGCCGATCCGGAATCACGGACCACCCCGGGCGGGCTGACCGTCACCAATATCCGGGTCGCGACCACGGAAAAGCGCAAGGATCGCCAGAGCGGCGACCTGGTCGAGGAGACCGAGTGGCATCGTGTCGTGATGTTCGACCGGCTCGCCGAGGTGGCGCGCGAGTACCTGCGCAAGGGCTCGCAGGTCTATATCGAGGGCCAGATCCGCACCAACAAGTGGCAGGACAAGGAAGGCAACGACCGCTACACGACCGAGATCATCGGCCGCGACATGCAGATGCTCGGCGGGCGCCCGGGTGGCGATGCGCCGGCCTCGCGCGGCGGTTACGACGAGCGGCCGCGCAGTTCCGGCGGGGCGTCGTCCTCCGGCAGCGCCGCGCGTGCCGAAGAGCCCTTCGAGGACGACATTCCCTTCTGAGGGCCGGCACGATGGCAGCAACACAGCGGGGCGGCAAGCTGTTCATCCGCACCTTCGGGTGCCAGATGAACGAGTACGATTCGTCGAAGATGGCGGACGTGTTGCGGGAATCGCACGGCTTCGAGGCCGCCGATTCGCCCGAGAGCGCCGATATCCTGCTGCTGAACACCTGTTCGATCCGCGAGAAGGCCCAGGAGAAGGTGTTCTCGCTGCTGGGCCGCTGGCGGGAGTTGAAAGAGGCGCGTCCCGGCGTCGTCATCGGCGTGGGCGGCTGCGTGGCGAGCCAGGAAGGGGAGGCGATCCTGGCGCGCGCCCCGTTCGTCGACATCGTCTTCGGCCCCCAGACGCTGCATCGGCTGCCCGCGATGCTCGACGAGGTGCGGGGCCGCGGCCTGCCGGCCATCGATATCTCCTTTCCGGAGATCGAGAAGTTCGACCGCCTGCCGGCGCCGCGCGCCGACGGCCCGACCGCGTTCGTGTCCGTCATGGAGGGTTGCAGCAAGTACTGCAGCTTCTGCGTGGTCCCCTACACGCGGGGCGAGGAGGTCAGCCGCCCCTTCGACGACGTCATCGTCGAGGTTGCGCAGCTCGCCGCGCAGGGCGTGCGCGAGGTCAACCTGCTCGGCCAGAACGTCAATGCCTACCGGGGCGCGATGCACGACGGCACGACCGCCGACCTCGCCGCGCTGATCCGCTTCGTGGCGGCGGTGGACGGCATCGACCGGATCCGCTTCACGACCTCGCACCCGGTCGAGTTCACCGACAGCCTCGTGGCGGCCTACGCCGAGGTGCCGGAGCTGGCGTCCTACCTGCACCTGCCGGTGCAGAGCGGCTCGGATCGCGTGCTGGCGATGATGAAAAGGGGGCACACTGCGCTGGAGTATCGGCAGAAGATCCGCCGGGTACGCGAGGCCCGTCCCGACATCAGCATCAGCTCGGACTTCATCATCGGCTTTCCCGGCGAGACCGAGCGCGATTTCGAGCAGACCCTGCAGCTGATCGAGGACGTGGGGTTCGACCAGTCCTTCAGCTTCATCTACAGCCGCCGGCCGGGGACGCCCGCCGCCTCGCTGCCCGACGACGTCGATGCCGCGGAAAAGCAGCGCCGGCTCGCCCTGCTGCAGCACCGCGTCAACCAGCAGGCCGCCGCCATCAGCGCGGCGATGGTGGGCGGCGTCGAGCGCGTGCTGGTGGAGCGACCGGCGAAAAAAGACGCCCGGCAACTGGCCGGCCGCACGGCCAACATGCGCTGGGTCAATTTCGACGGCGATGCGGCGCTCATCGGCCAGTTCGTCGATGTGCTGATCACCGAAGCGCTGCCCAACTCCCTGCGTGGCCGGCTGATCGATTCCGCGGCGCCGCTGCGCCGCTCTGCCTGAGGTAACCTCACCGCTTGGACGCCAATTTCGTCAGGGACCTGGTCCTGGAGCCCGCCGACAACGACCGGCTGGCCAATTTGTGCGGTCAGTTCGACGAGCATCTCAAGCAGATCGAGCGTCGCCTCGGCGTGCAGATCCGCCCGCGGGGCAACCGCTTCGAGATCCAGGGGCCGGAGCGCGCCGTGAATGCGGCGGACCGGTTGATCGTGGCGCTGTTCGAGCAGGCCGCCACGGACAGTATCAGTCCGGAGCGCGTGCACGTGGGGCTGCAGGAGGCCGGGCTGTACGAAGAGCCGGGTGCGGCGGCGCCGGGCGAGGTGCGGACGCGTCGCGGGGTCGTACGGGGCCGGGGACCGAACCAGAATGCTTATCTCCAGTCGATGCGCGACCACGATCTCTGTTTCGGGGTCGGGCCTGCGGGCACGGGGAAGACCTACCTGGCGGTGGCGAGCGCGGTGGAGGCGCTGGAGCGGGACACCGTGCGCCGCATCGTGCTGGTGCGACCCGCGGTGGAGGCCGGCGAGCGGCTCGGCTTCCTGCCGGGCGACATGTCGCAGAAGATCGATCCCTACCTGCGGCCGATGTACGACGCGCTGTACGAAATGCTGGGCTTCGAGCGGGTCGGCAAGCTGATCGAGCGGCATGTCATCGAGATCGCGCCGCTGGCCTTCATGCGCGGACGAACGCTGAACGAAGCCTTCGTGATCCTCGACGAGGCGCAGAACTCCACGGTCGAGCAGATGAAGATGTTCCTGACGCGCATCGGCTTCGGCTCCCGCGCCGTCGTGAACGGCGACGTCACCCAGACCGACCTGCCGGCCGCGAAGCTGTCCGGATTGCGCCACGCGATCGCGGTGCTGGAGAACGTCGAGGGGGTGGGGTTCACGTGGTTCACCGCCAAAGACGTCGTGCGCCATCCGCTGGTGCAGCGCATCGTGGAGGCCTACGAGCGCCACGAAGGGCGACCGGAGCGATGACCCTGCGCATCGATATCCAGGTGGCGGGCTCGCGCAGCGGGCTGCCGGATGTCGCGCGCCTGCGGCACTGGGCGCGCTCCGCGCTCGCCGGGCGTCGCACGGACGCCGAACTGTCGATTCGCATCGTCGATGCCGCGGAGAGCCAGGCACTCAACCGCCGGTTTCGCGGCAAGGACCGGCCGACCAACGTGCTGGCCTTTCCCGCGGAACTGCCGCCCGACCTCGGCCTGCCGCTGCTGGGCGACCTGGTGATCTGTCGCGACGTGGTGGAGGCGGAGGCGGCCGAGCAGGCGAAGCCGCCTCACGCGCATTGGGCTCACATGGTGATTCACGGTACGCTGCATCTCGTGGGCTTCGATCACGAGACCGAGGAAGAAGCCGGGAAAATGGAAGCGGCCGAAGCCGAGATTCTCGGCGAACTCGGCTGGCCGGATCCCTACAGGGAAACTGAAGGAAGCAATGACTGACGACAAACCTCCGAGTACGAGCGGAAGCCGGCCCGGGCTGCTGTCCCGCTGGGCCGATGCCTTCCGTACCACGCCGCGCGACCGCGAGGGCCTTCTCGAGCTCCTCGCGCAGGCCAGGCGGGACCAGATCCTCGACGCCGACGAGCACCGCATGCTCGAGAGCGTGCTCGAGGTCGCCACCATCCAGGTTCGTGACATCATGATCCCGCGAGGCAAGATCGTCGTCCTCGAACGCGACGCCAGCCCGCAGGACATGCTGCAGATCATCATCGAGTCCGGCCACTCGCGATTCCCGGTGATCGCCGACGATCGCGACGAAGTCATCGGCATCCTGCTCGCCAAGGACCTGCTGCGCTTTTTCGTCGAGAGCAGCGGGCAGCGCTTCCGTATCAAGGAATGCCTGCGTCCCGCGGTGTTCATTCCCGAGAGCAAGCGGCTCAACGTCCTGCTCAAGGAGTTCCGGATCAGCCACAACCACATGGCGATCGTCGTGGATGAATACGGCGGGGTTTCCGGGCTGCTGACCATCGAGGACGTCCTGGAGCAGATCGTCGGCGAGATCGACGACGAGCACGACCCCGACGAGGAAGTCATGATCGTCCCCGAGCAGGAGGACACCTGGCGGGTGGATGCCCTGGCCCGCATCGAGGACCTGAACGAGGAACTCGGCACGGCCTTCAGCGACGAGCATTACGACACGGTGGGTGGGCTCGTGATGCACGAGCTCGGCCGGCTGCCGCGCAAGGGCGAATCGCTCGTGCTGGAGGGGATGCGCTTCACCGTGCTGCGGGCCGATCGGCGCCGCGTGCATGCCGTGCGCCTGCGGCGCCTCGCCGGCTAGCCGGCGTGGCTTTACGCTTTCACGCCGGAGCGGCGCTGCAGCGCGTCGCACCCGCCGACATCGGCGCGATCCTCGCGGGGGTGGCCCTGCCTTTCGCTTTCGCGCCTTGGGACTACTGGGCACTCGCCTTTGTTTCCCCCGCGGTGCTGTTTCTCAGTTGGCGCGCCGCATCCGCTCGCCGGGCCGCCGTACGCGGATTCCTGTTCGGTTTCGCCGCGTTTCTCGTCGGCACCTGGTGGACCTTCATCTCGGTCCACGATTTCGGCCAGGCACCCGCCGTGCTGGCGGCGTTCTTGACCGTCGCGCTGGCGGCGATCATGGGTGGCTACTATGCCCTGCTCGGCGCCGTGGCCGTCCGCTGGCTGCCGCCCAGCGGCGCGCTGCGCTGGCTGGTCGCACTGCCGGCGGCGTGGATCCTGGTCGAGTGGCTGCGCGGCTGGTTCCTCAGTGGTTTTCCGTGGCTCAGCCTCGGCTACAGCCAGACGGACTCTTTTCTCGGCGGCCTGGCGCCCCTGGGGGGGGTCTACGGGATCGGCTGGGCCTGCGCGTTATGGGCCGGCGCGCTGGCGGCCGTGCTGGTCGATCGGCTCCACGTGCGCGCGCTCGCAGTGGCCGCGATGCTGGCGACCGTCGCGGTGGGGGGCTGGGCGGGGCGCACGACCTGGACCGTGCCGGCGGGCGCGCCGATCGAAGCCGTAATGTTGCAGGGGGCCATCGGCCAGGACGAAAAATGGCTGGAGACTTCGCTCGCACCGACGCGCCAGCTGTATCTCGACATGACGCGGGCGCACTGGGACGCCGACCTGGTGATCTGGCCCGAGGCGGCGATCCCCGCGCTGCTGCACCACGAGATCGATTTCATCGCTGCGCTCGACGAGGAAGCGCGGTCGAACGACACCGAGGTGCTGCTCGGGATCCTGGAGCGCGATGCAGAGACGGGCGATTACCACAACGTCCTGGTGTCGCTGGGCGCCGAGCCGGAGATCTATCGAAAACGGCACCTGGTGCCTTTCGGCGAGTATTTCCCGGTGCCGGCCTTCGTGCGTCGCTGGATGCGCCTGATGAACCTGCCCTACACCGATTTCGCGCCGGGGCGTCCCGATCCGCCGCCGTTGCAACTCGCCGGCGTGCAGGTCGCGCCGACCATCTGTTACGAGGACGCATTCGGTGCCCAGCAGCGGGTTTTCTTTCCCGCGGCGGAGCTGCTCATCAACGTCAGCAACGACGCCTGGTTCGGCGATACGCAGGCGCCACACCAGCACCTGCAGATCGCGCGCATGCGTGCCATGGAAACCGGCCGCTGGATGCTCCGCGCGACCAATAACGGCATCACGGCGGTGATCGATCCGCGTGGTCGGGTGACGCAGCGATCGGCCCAATTCGTTCCGGCAGTCGTCACCGCCGAGGTGACGCCCATGCAGGGCCTGCCTCCCTGGTTGCGTTACGGCGACGGGCCGCTGGCGGCGCTGGCGGCGGGGCTCGTGTTGCTCGGGGCTTTGCGCCGCAACACGGCGGAGCGGTAACCTTCCCGGATCGAACCTGATGAAGCAGACCATGGACCCAATCTACAAGCCGGAAGTGATCGAGCCCGCCGCCCAGCGCTACTGGGACGAGGCGCGCTGTTTCGAAGCCGACGAAGACCCGGGCCGGGAGAAGTTCTACTGCCTGTGCATGTTTCCGTACCCGAGCGGCCGCCTGCACATGGGCCACGTGCGCAACTACACGATCGGCGACGTCGTCAGCCGCTACCAGCGCATGCGGGGCAAGAACGTGTTGCAGCCGATGGGCTGGGACGCCTTCGGCCTGCCGGCCGAGAACGCGGCCATCAAGCACGAGGTGCCGCCGGCGAAATGGACGCGCGAGAACATCGCGCACATGCGCGCGCAGCTGCGCCGCCTGGGATTCGCCTACGACTGGCGCCGGGAACTGGCGACGTGCGACCCGGATTATTACCGCTGGGAGCAGTGGTTCTTCCTCCGGCTGTATGAGAAGGGCCTGGTGTACAAGGCCTCGTCCACCGTGAACTGGGACCCGGTGGACCAGACCGTGCTGGCCAACGAGCAGGTCATCGACGGTCGCGGCTGGCGCTCGGGCGCACTGGTCGAGCGGCGCGAGATACCGCAGTGGTTTCTCAAGATCACCGATTACGCGGACGAGTTGCTCGAGTCGCTGGCCACGCTACCCGGATGGCCGGAGCAGGTCCGCACCATGCAGGCCAACTGGATCGGGCGCTCCGAGGGGCTGGAGCTGGATTTCCCGCTCGCCGATGCACCGGTGGCCGGCTACGACGCGCTGACGGTGTTCACCACCCGCCCCGATACGCTGCATGGCGTGACTTACATGGCGGTGGCGGCCGAGCATCCGCTGGCGGTACACGCCGCCCAGGGCCGGCCGGAGCTGACTGATTTCCTGGCCGAGTGCCGCAGCGCCCATACCACCGAGGCGGCCCTGGAGACGATGGAAAAGCGCGGCATGCCGCTGGGCGTGGACGTGATCCATCCCCTGACCGGCGAGCCCGTCCCGGTGTGGGTCGCGAACTTCGTTCTCATGGGCTATGGCACCGGCGCCGTCATGGCCGTGCCGGGCCACGACAGGCGCGACTGGGAATTCGCCACGAAATACCGCTTGCCGATCCGCCAGGTCATCGCCCCGGCGGACGGGTCGGCAGTGGACCTGTCCGCCGGCGCCCATGTCGATTACGGGGTGCTGGTGAACTCGGGCGACCTGGATGGCCTGACGTCGGCAGAGGCCTTCGCCGCCCTCGCGGCAAAGCTCGAGCAGCAGGGCCGCGGGCGGCGCCGGGTGAATTACCGGCTGCGGGACTGGAGTGTGTCCCGGCAGCGCTACTGGGGCTGCCCCGTGCCGATGATCGTCTGTCCGGCCTGCGGCTCCGTACCGGTCCCGGAGGACCAGTTGCCGGTGCGCCTGCCGGAGGACGTCACGCTCTCGGGCGTCGGTTCCCCGCTGAAGACGATGGACGAGTTCGTGCAGGTCAGCTGTCCGCGCTGCGGAGCGGACGCGCGCCGGGAAACCGATACCTTCGACACCTTTTTCGAATCGTCCTGGTACTACGCGAGATATTGCTCGGCCGACCAGGACGAGGCCATGCTCGATGAGCGCGCACGGTACTGGCTGCCGGTGGACCAGTACATCGGCGGCATCGAGCATGCCGTGCTGCACTTGCTGTACTCGCGGTTTTTTCACAAGTTGCTGCGTGACGAAGGCCTCGTGGACGGCGACGAGCCCTTCACCAACCTCCTCACCCAGGGCATGGTGCTGGCCGATTCCTATTACCGTGAAGACGCCAAGGGCGGGCGCACCTGGTACAACCCGGCCGATGTCGAGGTGCAGCGCGACGAAAAGGGGCGCGTGATCAGCGCGACCTTGCAGGCCGACGGCCTGCCCGTGTTGCTGGGCGGGGTGGGGACGATGTCCAAGTCGAAGAACAACGGCGTCGACCCCCAGTCGCTCATCGAGCGGTACGGTGCCGACACGGTGCGCCTGTTCACCATGTTCGCCGCCCCGCCGGAGCAGAGCCTGGAATGGTCGGACTCGGGGGTGGAGGGAGCCCATCGATTCATGAAACGGCTCTGGCGGATGGTCCATGAGCATGTCGGCGACGGCCCGGCGGGCCCGCTGGACGTGGCGGCACTCGACGACGAGCAGCGCGAGCTGCGGCGGCATGTGCATGCGGCGATCGCCAAGGTGAGCGACGACGTGGGGCGACGCTACACCTTCAACACCGCGATCGCCGCCATCATGGAGTTGCTGAACACGCTCGGCCGGCACGCCGGACGCACGCCGACAGATCGCGCCTTGCGGCAGGAAGCGCTCGAGGCGGTCGTGCTGATGCTTTCGCCCATCGTGCCGCATGCCTGCCACGCCCTGTGGGCGGCGCTGGGCCGGGCCGGTGCGGTGGTGGACGAGGCATGGCCCGCGCATGATCCCGACGCGCTGGTGCAGGACGAGGTGGATCTCGTCGTGCAGGTGCAGGGGAAGCTCCGCGGGCGGGTGCGCGTGGCGCGCAACCTGCCGGACGCCGGGATTCGCGCCGCGGCGCTCGGCGACGAGAACGTCGCACGCTTCGTCGCCGGCCGCGAGGTGCGCAAGGTGATCATCGTGCCGGGCCGGCTCGTCAATATCGTGATCTGACCATGCGTATGCTTCGCCTGTGCCTGCTCGCCAGTGTCCTGTTCGCCGTCACCGGCTGCGGCTTCCAGTTGCAGGGCGTCACGCGTTATCCGGCGGAATTTTCGCCCCTTTACCTCGATGTGCCGGAGCCGAACTCCGACCTGGCTTTCCAGCTGAACCGGGTGCTCGGCGCGTCGCAGGTGACGCTGGCGCGCGATCCTGCAGAAGCCGGTGCCACATTGCATATCGTGGAGGAGAACTTCGGCCGGCGAGTGAAGTCGATTTCCGCCCAGAACCGACCTGCGGAGTTCGAGGTGTTCTACGAAATCGAGTATCTCGTTTCCTCCGACGGAGAAACGCTGGTGGCGCGCCAGCCGGTGAAGCGCGCGCGGATCTTCCCCTACAGCGAGCGCGATATTCTGGCCAGGCAGCAGGAGGAAGAGCTGCTGCGCGACGCCCTTGCCCGGGAAATCGCCAATGTGATCGCGCGACGGCTGGCGGACCTCGGGGATTGAGCGCGGACGAGGTCCTCAACCTCGCCGAAATCGATGCCGTGGCCGTGGCGCAACTGCTGGCCCGCTACGGGCTCGAACTGCGTGCCGTGGTTTCCGGCGAGACCATTCCGGGTTCCTGGTGGGGTGACCGGGAAGCCGGATTGCGCGGCGCCGTGCTCCATGCGCGCCCGGACACGCCGGTGCATTCCGTCCTCCACGAGGCCTGCCATTTCGTCTGCATGACCCCGTCGCGCCGCCTGGCCCTCGACACCGATGCGGGGGGCGATTTCGACGAAGAGAACGCGGTCTGCTACCTGCAGGTCCTGCTGGCCGACGAGTTGCCGCGCGTGGGGCGCGCGCGGATGTTCGCCGACATGGATGCCTGGGGCTACACCTTCCGCCTGGGCTCCGCGCGGGCCTGGTTCGAAAGTGACGCGGACGACGCGCGGGCGTGGCTACGCGCCCGGGGACTCATCGACGACGCGGACCGACCCACCTGGCGGGTCCGCGAAACCTGAATCAGGGAGTCAACGTGCCGCTGCGGTCGAAGGGGACGGTCCGCACGAAGCCGCTGCCGAGATGCAGGCGACCGCGCAGGCGATAGTCCATGGCCTGGTCGCGGCGTTCGCTCATCTGCACCGCCTGGCGCAGGATGTCGAACACCGACGTGGTCACTACGACGCTGGTCTCGGCCTCGCCGAGGCGGGGCAGTTCGAACGCCCGGTTCGTGACGCCGCGCGCCAGGCGCTGGCCGTTCACGTCCAGCTCGAAGTCGAGTCCATCGACGGCGATGGCGCGGTTGTTCGGATTGACGAGGCGCAGTCCCACGGCGAAGCGTTGCTCCAGGGCACCGGGGGCCGGCGCGAGCATCTCCAGGCTGGTCACCTGGACTTCGGGCGGCTCCAGCGAGCTCATGCTGGTGCAGGCGCCGAGACACAACAGCAGTAACAGGGCGGCGGTTCGGGCAAGTGCATGAGTCATGCGGGGGCTCCAGCGCGCGGGCTTCGGTTCGATGCCTGCATTATAGGCCCGGGTCCCGCGTTGCGGCGCATGGCCGTGAGTGCCTACACTGCCCGGGACGATGCGTAGCGCCCCGCGCGAAGGAGGATCGCCCATGCCCACCCTGTTCGAGAAGATCATCGCCGGAGAGTTGCCTGCCGACTTCGTGCATCGGGACGAGCGCGTGGTCGCGTTCCGCGACATCCATCCGCAAGCGCCGGTTCACGTACTCATCATCCCGGTGAAGCCGATCCCGACAGCCAATGACATTGCCGACGAGGACGCGGAACTGATCGGGCACATGTTCTGCGTGGCGCGGGACATCGCGCGCGCGGAGGGCCTTGCCGAGGACGGCTACCGCCTGATCATCAACTGCAACAGCCACGGCGGCCAGGAGGTCTATCACCTCCACCTGCACCTCGTGGGCGGCCGCCCGCTGGGGCGCATGCTGCCGTCCCGATGAGCGTGGCCGCGCTCCTGCTGGTCAGCGGAACGATGCTCGATCCTGCCGCGCTGGGCCGCTTCGCCGATCTCGCGCTCGAATGCGTTCATCGCGAGTATCCCAACAAGATCGCCCACGTGCTCGACAGCGCGGCCGACGTCGGCACGCCGCGGGAGCTCACGCCGGTGTTCTGGGGCTGCTTCGACTGGCACTCGGCCGTGCATGGCCACTGGATGCTCGCCCGCCTGGCGCGGCTGAACCCGGACGCGCCGTTCGCCGCGCCGGCGCGCGCCGCCCTGGAGCGGAGCCTGACCGCCGAGGGCGTCGCCGGCGAGGTTGCGTACATGGCCGCACCGGGCCGGGAAGGCTTCGAGCGCCCCTATGGCCTGGCGTGGCTGTTGCAGCTCGGAGCGGAACTGCGCGAATGGGACGACCCCCAGGCAGCGCGTTGGGCAAAGGCGCTGGCACCATTGGAAGCCATCGCCGCCGATCGGCTGCGGAGCTGGGTGCCGAAGCTCGCCTATCCCATTCGCGGCGGGGAACATGCGCAGACCGCTTTCGCCTTCGGTCTCGCGCTGGACTGGGCGCGCGTCTCGGGCGACACGGATCTCGAGGAATTGCTGGTCGCGACATCGAGGGCGCTGTACCTGGAAGACCGCGACTGTCCTTTGGCATACGAGCCATCCGGCCACGATTTCCTGTCGCCCTGCCTCGCGGAGGCCGACCTCCTGCGTCGCCTCCTTCCGGAAGACGAGTTCGCCGCCTGGCTGCACCTCTTCATGCCGGGCATCCCGGCGAACGCCGGGCCGGAATGGCTGCCCGTCGGGCGTGTCACCGATCGCGTGGACGGCAAGCTGGCCCACATCGACGGGCTGAACCTGAGCCGGGCCTGGATGCTCGAGGGAATCGCCGCCAGCCTGCCGGATGGAGACCCGCGCAAGGCCAGCCTGCGCGCGGCCGCGACGGCCCATGCCGTAGCGGGGCTCGAGGGCGTGAGCGACGAACATTATGCCGGCAGCCACTGGCTGGGGAGCTTTGCGACGTACCTTGTGACCGGCCGCGGCCTCCCCTCAGCCGCCGACCCGGTACGGCAGCAGGCGCAGCGGGAGGAGTAGCAGCAACACCGCGACGAGCGCGGGGCCGAAGGGCAGGTCCAGCTCAAGCGCCAGCAGGAAACCAGCCAGGAAGGCGGCGACGCCGAGGGCCGTGGCCAGCAGCAGTGCCGGGCGCCAGCCGCGCGCCAGCCGGAACGCGACCCACGGCGGGATCATCATCATCGCGAAGGTCGCCATCACGCCCATGGTGCCGATGCCGAGCACGACGCCGACCGCTACCAGGACTTCGAAGCCGATCTCATGCGGCCAGGTCGGCAGCTGGTTGGCGCTGTAATGGTCCGGGAACAGCCTGGCCAACAGCAGGCGGCGGCCCAGCCAGGCGCCTGTGGCCAGCACTGCGAGCACCAGGACCGCTGCCCCGCCGAGATGCACGCCGGTGGTGAAGTAGAGCTGCCCGTTCAAGAGTTGCATGGCGACCAGGTCGGCATGATGACCGAGCGTGGCCAGCAGCAGCACTGCCGCCCAGCCGCCCAGCAGCATGACGGCATAGTGCTCATTGCGCGTTGTCCCGGTGAGAAAGCGCACCAGGCCCGCGAGCAGCGCGCCGAGCAGGGCGAACAGCACCAGCGGCCCGTGAAGCAGCGCCCCCGCGACGGCGCCGGCCGCCGCCGCCTGGGCCACGCCGAGGCCGGACAGCCACTGTTCGCGCAGCCGCAGCCCGGCGCCCAGCAGGGGCAGCGCCAGCGCCAGCAGCAGGCCGGTGGCCAGCGGCAGGCGAAACAGCGGATCGAACGCGAGGCTCAGGGACATGGCGTCACGATCCGGTCGCAGGCCGCCGCCAGGAAGTCGCCATCGTGGCTGACTATGAGCACCGCTCGGGCCGGGTCGAGGCGGCCGATCTCCGCCAGCAGGAGCTCGATCGCATCCGTATCGAGGTTGTTGGTGGGCTCGTCGAGCAGCACCAGGCGGGAGGGCCCGGTGAGGCAGGCCCACGCATGCAGCAGCTGGAACTCACCGCCGCTCAGTTCGTCCAGGCAGCGTCGGCCCAGCGCATCGAGCCGCGCCGGCACCGGGGCGGCAGGCGCACCGGCGAGCCGCAGCACCTCGTGGCCGGTGAGCGGCAGCTCGGGCGGGCGCTCGGGACGCTGGCGATGATGCGCCACCGTCAGCCCGGGCGCCCGCTCGACCCGACCGCCGTGCAGCACTGCAGTGCCGGTGATCAACCGCAGCAGGGTGGTCTTGCCGATGCCGTTCGCCCCCCCGAGGCCCAGCACCTCGCCGGGCCCGATGCGGAAGGAGACAGGCCCGACGACGGGCCGCGCGTAGCCGGCGCGGACCTCGACCATTGCCAGCAGTGGCGCCGTGGCGTTCAGTGGCTCTCCAGCCGCGAAACCCAGCTATCGATCACCGCCACGTAGTCGTCCGCGCCGCCATCGACCGGCACGTTGTTGCGCATCTCGTAAACCGGCCAGCCGAGCGCCTCGCCGACGCGCTCGGCGCCCTGCGCGGGCTCGTAGCCCATGCGCATCACCAGGCCTTCGCGACCCCGCAGGTCGTCGATGAGCGCGCGCACATGCCGAGCGGTGGCCGGGATGCCGGGCAGCGGCTCGAGATAGCCGAGCAGCGGGACGTCCAGCCGGCGCAGCAGGTAGACCGCGTCCTTGTGGTTCAGCAGCACGCCCGGGGCGCCGGCCGCGCGCTCGCGCCAGCCGGCTGTCTCCTGCTGCATCCGTGCGGCGAAGGCGGCGGCGTTGGCGGCGAACTCGCCCGCGTGGGCGGGGTCCAGCACGGCCAGCTGCCGCGCGAGCGCTTCGGCCGCCACGCCCATGCGCAGTGGGTCGAAATACACGTGCGGGTTGCCCATCGGGTGGACGTCGCCGAGCCCGCGGTCGGCCGGGCCGCCGGCGTCTGCGAGCGTCACCGCGGCCGCGGCCTCGAAGTAGCCCGGCCGTCCCGGCAGGACGGCCGGGTTGCTGGCGCCCTGGAGAGCGGCCGGCAGCCAGCCGCCCTCCAGTTCAGCGCCGACCGCCACCACGAGATCCGCGCGCCGCAGCGCGACCATCATGCTCGGTCGCGCCTCGAGGTGGTGTACGTCCCGGTCGCCCGGGGCGAGCACGTCGATCACGACGTGCTCGCCCCCGACGGTACGGGCCAGCATCCCCATGTTGGGGGTGGTGGCAGCTACCCGGAGGGCTGCGGCGGCGGGCGTGGCCACCACCAGCAACAGCCCGGCCAGCAGCAGTTTTTTCAACCAGTTCATCGGCCCGGCCTAGAAGGTGTGGGCGCCATGCGCGCCGAAGTTCACCTGCAGCTGCAGGAAGACCTGGTTGTACTCCTCGCGCTCGCCGTCGTCGACCGAGATGTCCCCGCGGGCGAACTGCAGGCGCAGGCGCGAGAACTCCGTGGGCAGGAAGTTCAGCGCCGCGGTGTAGCGCTTCGAGCTGTCCCACTCCTCGCCGCCGTCGAGCCCGGTGCTGTTGGTCAGGCCGACCTCGTCGTAGCGCAGGCCCACGGTCCAGCGCTGCGCCACGCCATACACCGCCTGCAGATAGAAGCCGTCCTGCTTGTCCTTGAACGATTCCTGCACGCCGATGTCGCCGGGCTGGAACTCGTTCAGCGGGTCGTCGCAGGCGAGGTCTTCCGGCTCGCAGGCGAAGAACACGTCGCGGCGGTCGAGGTCGCGGGTGCGGTAGAAGTACTCGCCCTGCAGCTTGAAGGCGCCCCTCAGTCCGGTGCCGCCGGACGGCAGGTACTTGTACACGCCGTCGAGGCCCCAGAAGTTCGCCGTGCCCTCGTGGTCCTGGTAGTAGGTTTCTTCCTCGATGCTTTGCTGGAAGCTGGAGCTGTAGCCGACCGAGGCGCCCAGCTGCAGCGCGTGCTGGTAGCCGAGATCGGGCGCAAACTTGGCGAAGCCGGTGAACAGCCGCGGGCCGGCCGCGTCCTCCAGGATCCGGGCGGTGCCTTCGACGGCGTCTTCCTCGCCGATGTAGGCCGCGATGCCCTCGGTCTCGCCCTGCAGGGCTTCAACACCGAGCCGCAGGTACTGCGAGGTCGGCGCCACCCAGCTCAGCTGCACCCCTGTCTCCTGGATACCGTGGTCGCCAAACAGGAGTTCGCTGACCAGCGGCCGGTCGAAGAAGTCCCAGCTGTGCGGATGCTGCTTGTTGATATAACCGACGTCGCTGAGGAACTTGCCGAACTTGGCCTGCAGGCCGGCCGGCAGGGACCGGGTGGTGACGAAGGCCTCCTCCAGCTCGACCTCGTCGCCGTCGAAGACGAACATGACGAAGGCGTCGAAATAGGGGTCGACCGTGGCGGCCAGTGCGATCTCGACCTCCCTCAGGTTAAAGCCGCGCTCGAGCTCGCCATGGCTGTGGCCATGACCGTTCTCATGCTCTTGCTCGCCGCCGTGCTCTTCGCCCTCTTCCTCGTGCCCGTGGCCATGACCAGCGGAGAAGCCGTCGGCCTCGCGCAGGATCTCGAAGGCCTCCCCGCTGACATTGTCGGTGTACCAGCCGCCGTCGATGATCACCGAGACCGACGGATTGAAGCGCGAGCCTGACGTCACCTGCTGGCCGATCGGCTGGGGATCGGGCCGCAGGCCGGCGGGATCGAGGGGATCTTTCTGCGGGCCGGAGGTCTGGGCCGCGGCCGGAAAGCCCACGAGCGCGGCGGCAAGGCCGCCGAGGATGAATCTGTGCATGATCGTGCCTCTTGTAATGCTGTCGTACGCAGCCGGCCGGCACGGGCCGGCCGGTCACGGCCGGGCTCCAGCGGGTACCTGCTGCAAGTCCGATTGTTGGTGACG
>NZ_JAAMFG010000007.1 GCF_011064545.1 Wenzhouxiangella sp. XN24 | reverse complement strand
TTCATGAAGCCGGGGTTCGAGCCGCAGGCGTCGGTCCGCAGGACCGACCCATCCCACCCCCTCCGCCAAGCCTAACGATATCCCTGACCGGGATTGAGGCTCGCCTAGCGAGCAGGGCTTCGGCCTGTGTCGCTTCACGCCCCGCCCGATCACGATCCGCCGAAGGCGAACTGCAGGATCTGCCCGAGCAGTGCAACCCCGGCCGCGAGTGCACCGATCACCGGAACGACGAAAGGAATGTCGGGCACCTCGGCCGGCTGGCTGCGCCGCTTCATGCGGACCAGCGACAGGTTCACGCCGACGAATACCACCAGGATCGCGAAGCTCGTCATTTCGGCAAGCGACTTGAGCGGCACCAGCAGGGCCAGCACCAGCACCGTCGCGGTAATGATGAGCGTGGCCTCGATCGGCGTGTCGGTCTGGTCATTCACACGGGCGAAAACGCCGGGCGCACCGCGCCCGTCGCGCGCGATGTCCAGCAGCAGTCGCGAAGCCGCGATGATCTGCGTCAGCGCCCCGTTGACGATCACGAACAGGCTCGCGACGGCGACGGGCAGGCCCGGCCAGCCCGACAGTTCCACGGCCTTCACGAGCGGTGCCGACGCTCTTGCAATGACGTCGAGCCGGCCCGTGCCGACCAGGGCCATCGCGATCAGGATGTAGAAGACGAACACGATGCCCAGCGAGATCATCATCGCGCGCGGGAGGGTGCGCTTCACATCACGCACTTCTTCTGCCGTCTGCGCCATGTCGCCGAAGCCGATGAAGGAGTAGACGGCGAGAATCGCGCCGGCGAAGAGCATGCCGAAGCCGG
>NZ_JAAMFG010000006.1 GCF_011064545.1 Wenzhouxiangella sp. XN24 | reverse complement strand
GACGGCATCGCCTTCCAGACCAACATCCTGGCACTGAACGCCGCCGTCGAGGCCGCCCGGGCCGGGGAGCAGGGTCGCGGCTTCGCCGTGGTCGCAGGAGAAGTCAGGACCCTGGCACAGCGCTCCGCCGCGGCCGCCAAGGAGATCAAGACGCTGATCAACGACTCCGTCGACACCGTCGAGGGTGGCTCCAAGCTCGTCGAGCAGGCCGGCGCCACCATGGAGGAGATCGTCTCCGCCGTGAAGCGGGTCACCGA
>NZ_JAAMFG010000005.1 GCF_011064545.1 Wenzhouxiangella sp. XN24 | reverse complement strand
CACGGGGACCGACTTATACTGCGTGCCCCAGTTGTTCAAGGGCTGCCAGGGAAACGGGATGTCATTGGTTCTGCGCGCCTTAGCGGTTCCGGCCACGTTGATACTGGCGGCCTGCAGCTACGGTCCGGAGCGTACGGCCCTGAGCCTCGGTAATGTGGTTGCGAAGCCGCAATCACACCAGTTGGCCGTGACGCTCGAGTATCGGCGAGTCAGAGACCCGACAGGTTTCCTGAACAC
>NZ_JAAMFG010000004.1 GCF_011064545.1 Wenzhouxiangella sp. XN24 | reverse complement strand
TCTCTCGAAGAGACCGCCTCCTCCATGGAAGAGCTCACCTCCACCGTCAAGCAGAACGCCGACAACGCCAGGCAGGCCAACCAGCTCGCCCACGGCGCCAGTGACGTCGCCACCAAGGGCGGCGACAAGGTCCGTGAAGTCGTGGTCACCATGGGTGCCATCACCGAGAGCTCCAAGAAGATCGCCGACATCATCCAGGTCATCGACGGCATCGCCTTCCAGACCAACATCCTCGCCCTCAACGCCGCCGTCGAGGCAGCCCGGGCCGGGGAGCAGGGTCGCGGCTTCGCCGTGGTCGCCGGGGAGGTCCGGACCCTGGCGCAGCGCTCCGCCGCCGCGGCCAAGGAGATCAAGACGCTGATCAACGACTCCGTCGATACCGTCGAGGGTGGTTCCAAGCTCGTCGA
>NZ_JAAMFG010000003.1 GCF_011064545.1 Wenzhouxiangella sp. XN24 | reverse complement strand
GCGGTTTCGGCCGCCGCCGGCGTTTCCGCTGCTTCCCGCGCGTCCGGCGCGTCCGGCGCGTCCGGCGAAAGCAGTCCCGCGACCCAGTTCTCGACGTCGCCGCTCATGCCGCCGCTCCCGCCGACGCCCAGGCATCGGTCTCGGCAAGCCATGCGAGCAGCGACTCGTAAGCGGCCCCGGCACGCTCCGGTGAGCCATGCGCCGGGGTGCCTGCTTCCGCCGCGTCCCGCAACCTGGTGTCCACCGGAATGACCCCCGTCCACATGCGCTCCGGATACTTTTCGCGCAACGCCTCGAGGCTGCGGCGCCCCGCGCCCGTGCGGGCATCGAACATGGTCGGCAGGATCGTCCACGGCACCGAGCGCGCCAGGGAGCGCTCCACCATGGCCAGGGTGCGCAGCATCTGCCCGAGCCCCTCGAGCGCGAGGAACTCGGTCTGCACCGGAATCAGCAGGCGCGTGCAGGCGGCGACCGAACTGATCATCGGGACGCCGAGAGCCGGCGGACAATCCAGCAGTGCGATGGCGTACTCGTCACGCACGGCATCCAGCCCGGCCCGCAACGACAGCCCGCGACCACTGACCGGCTGGCGATCCAGCGTGGCGAGCGCCGCCGATCCCGGCAACAGGTCGAGGCCGGGCAGGACGTTGCGGATGTCGCGCTCCATGACCATCGCGGGATCTTCGCGGAACAGTGCTTCCACGCCCACGCCGTCGCGCCGTTCGACACGCAGCCATGAAGACAGCGAACCCTGCGGATCGAGATCCAGGAGCAGCGTCCGGGCGCCGCGCCCGGCCAGCAGCGAGCCGAGCGCAACCACCGTCGTGGTCTTGCCGACGCCGCCCTTGTGGTTCGCGACCGCCCAGGTCTTCAACTGCCCGCCTCCGCTGTCGAAATAGTGGCGGCGTCGACATCCTCGACCTCGCCGGCGTTGCGCGAATCGGCCAGGCCGCGCTCCTGCTCGGCGCCTGACATGATGATGATGAGCACGCGCCGGTTCATGCGCCGCCCTTCGCTGGTGTTGTTGTCGCCGATCGGCCGGTACTCGCCGTAGCCCACCGCCGCCATCAGCGCGGGATCCAGGCCGTAGGCTGCGAGCAGGTGCACGACGCTCGCGGCCCGCGAGGCCGACAGTTCCCAGTTCGACGGAAACCTTGCGGTGCTGATCGGCACCGAGTCGGTGTGTCCTTCGACCTGGAGGCGCACGCCCGCGCCGCTCAAGAGCCCGCCGAGCTGCCGGATCGCGGGGACCGCGCTGGAGGCGACGGTCGCGCTGCCGCTGGCGAACAGGAAATTCGTGTTGATCTCGACTTCGAGCCAGTAGGACACGCGCCGCACGCTGATCATCTCCGCGTCGATGAGCGGCGCCATCGCCTCGAGGACCTCGTCCTCGAGACGCTCGATCAGGATCCAGGAGTTCTCGTCGCCGCCCTCCGCGTCCCGGCTGCCTTCGGCCCCCGAGCCATCGCCCGGGCCGAGGCCCTCGGCCACCTCCGTGCCCTGTCCGCGCCGACTCATGCCGGTGGTGGATTCGCCGATCTCGGCAATGCCCATGTTGCGATCGACCTCGAGCGGCACCAGGGTGCGCGGCAGGCCGGTCTGGATTTCCTCGTCGGCGCGGACCTGGAAGGCGCCGATCTGCACGGGCTCCATGGTGCGCGGCGCGCCACGGAAGGCCGCCACCAGCGAATCCGACAGGGCGCGGTACTTGCCCTCGTTCACCGAGGAGACGGCGTACATCACGACGAAGAAAGCGAGCAGCAAGGTCACGAGATCGCCGTAGGGAATGGCCCAGGACTCGTGGTTGACGTGCTCTTCCTTGCGCTTCTTGCGGGCCATGGCTCAGCCCTTGCTCAGGTAGCCGTTGAGCTTGGTCTCGATGTTGCGCGGATTCTCACCCTGCGCGATCGACACCAGGCCCTCGACCAGCATTTCCCGGTACGTGGTACCGGTCGCGACGGCGGTCTTGAGCTTGTTGGCCACCGGCAGGAAGAACAGGTTCGCGCTGGCGATGCCGTAGATGGTGGCGGTGAAGGCCGTGGCGATGCCCGGGCCGAGCTTGCTGGGATCCGCCAGGTTGCCCATCACCGCGATAAGGCCGAGCACGGCGCCGATGATGCCGAGCGTCGGCGCGTAGATCCCGAGGCTCTCGTAAACCTTGGCGCCCTTGGTGTCGTATTCCTCGCGCGTGGCGATGTCCACCTCGAGGATCGAGCGCAGCACTTCGGGCTCGCTGCCGTCCACCAGCAACTGCAGGCCTTTCTGCAGGAAGGCGTCGGTCTCTTCCTCGGCCGTGGTCTCCAGCCCCAGGAGCCCTTCCTTGCGCGCCACCTGGCTCCAGTTGATGATCTTCTGGATGGCCTCCTCGGGGTCCGTCACCGGCGTGTGGATGATCCAGCGAAACATCTTCATGCTGTGACGAAAGGTTTCCAGCCGCACCTGCAGCATGGCGGCCGCGAACGTGCCCACCATGACGATCACGAAGGCGGCCGGGTTGACGAGCGCGCCGAGTCCGCTGCCCTTGAGGATGCTGCCCCCGACGATGGCGACGACGCCGGCGGCCATGCCGGCGATGCTGAGCACATCCAGCCCGCCCCTGGCGCCGGCGGCTTCCTTCTCGGGCGCAGATTCGGCACCCTCGCGCAGGCCAGCGTCGACCGATTCGCCGGTCGCGCTCACGAGGCCTCCCGCGCGGGCGCGGCGGGCGGGTCGCCATGGCGCGCCACGAGGCTGCGCGCGTCAAGAATCAGGGCGATGCTGCCGTCGCCGGTGATGGTCGCGCCGGCAAATCCGGGGAGCCCCTCGAGCACGCTGCCGAGCGGCTTGATGACCACGTCCTCCTGGCCCAGCAGCTCGTCCACCACCAGCGCGACGAGATCGCCGGCACCGAGATCGACGACGACCGCGTGGTGCGAGTCGATGCGCGGCCGGTCCGGTGCGAACCAGTCCGACAACCAGTGCAGCGGCATGGTCTCGTCGCGCAGCATGACCACTTCCCGGCCCTCGACCCGCCGCGTGCGGCAGTTGTCCAGCTCGAGCAGTTCGCGTACGCCGGCCAGCGGCAGGGCGTAGCGGCGCTCGCTTACCTTCACCAGCAAGGTAGGGAAGATGGCCAGCGTCAGCGGCAGGCGGATTTCCAGCCGGGTGCCGACGCCGACCTTGGATTCGATGGTGATATTGCCGTTGAGCCGGGCGATGGCGGTGCGCACTACGTCCATGCCGACCCCGCGGCCCGAGACGTCGCTCACCTTGGCGCAGGTCGAGAACCCCGCCATGAAGATCAGGTCCCAGGCCTCGGAGTCGCTGAGGCGATGCGCCGCGTCGGCGGAGTACAGTCCTTTCTCGACCGCCTTGCGGCGCAGGACCTCGGGGTCCATGCCCTTGCCGTCGTCCTCGATGGCGATGACGATCGCGTTGCCCTCCTGGGCGGCGGAGAGCAGCACATGGCCGACCCGCGGCTTGCCGAGCGCCTCGCGCTCGTCAGGCGACTCGACGCCGTGATCGACGGCGTTGCGCACCAGGTGCACGAGGGGATCGGCCAGCACCTCGACGAGGTTCTTGTCGAGTTCCGTCTCCTCGCCTTCGAGCTGCAGCTCCACTTCCTTGCCGAGCGTCCGCGCCACGTCGCGCGCCACGCGCGGAAAGCGGCCGAAGACCTTGCGGATCGGCTGCATGCGCAGTTTCATGACGGCGGACTGCAGCTCTGAGGTGATCAGGTCGAGGCTGTAGATCGCCTGTTCCGCCACCTCGCCGCCGCTGCGCACGCGCAGGGCCACGAGCCGGTTGCGCACCAGGACCAGCTCGCCGATCAGGTTCATCAACGCGTCGAGCCGGCTGGTATCGACGCGCAGGGTGGTATCCACGGGCGCGCTCGGTTTCGCTGCTGCGGCCGGGGCCGCTTTCGCAGCCGGCGCGGCAGGCTTCGGCGCCGCAGTGCCCGCGGGCGGCGGGGACGGCGCTGCTGC
>NZ_JAAMFG010000002.1 GCF_011064545.1 Wenzhouxiangella sp. XN24 | reverse complement strand
GTCCCGAGGTTGTAAACCTGGCCCGTGTCGCCGTTCTCAATGAACTTGACCTCAAAGGCCGCCAGGTTACCGGCGTCGCCCTTCACCTTGAACACGAAGTTCTCGAAGCTCGCAGCAAAGCCCGCCGTGTAGCCCGTGAATGCCACGAACCCGACGTGCACACCGGCACCGTAGCCCTCGCCGCTCGTCACCTGGATGGCAGGATTGAAGTCCGCGTCACCAGCGAA
>NZ_JAAMFG010000001.1 GCF_011064545.1 Wenzhouxiangella sp. XN24 | reverse complement strand
ACCATGGCCGAAGGCGTGAACGGCATGGTCAACGGCCACATCGCCGTGAAGAAGAAGGCCATGGCCTGCGTCGCCGAGTTCGGCCGCGGCAACTTCGAAGCCGAGCTGGAGAAGTTCCCCGGCAAGAAGCGCTTCATCAACGACACCATCGAAAAGGTCCGCGAAAACCTCAAGGCCCTGATCGTCGACGCCAACATGCTCTCCGAGGCGGCTTTGGCCGGCCAGCTCGCCACCCGGGCCGACGCCAAGCGCCACGAGGGCGACTTCCGCAAGATCGTCGAAGGCGTCAACGCCACCCTCGACGCGGTCGTGGTCCCGGTCAACGAGGTCAAGCGCGTCATGGTGGCGCTGAGTGAAGGCGACCTGACCCAGAAGATCCAGGGCAACTACCA